>JANLSF010000133.1:0-7786 GCA_031362285.1 Gemmatimonadota bacterium
GTCATCACATGCACCGGCTGCATCGCGCACAGCACGCGAGCCCCGGCATCGAGCGCGGCCCGGATCTCGGGCCGGTAGTGCAATGTGAACGAGGTCATGTAGACGATGAGGTCGGCCTCGGCCCAACTCGCCGCCAGCGTCTTGCCCGGCAGTGGCCGGTTCACGGGAAACACCACCTGATACGCATCGGCTCCGAGTGCGTGCGCGGCCCCCATGCAGGCCGCGGCGTAAGCAGGGTTCCACGCGCTGTCGGTGATGCACAGGCAGAGCTGTCCTGGCCCCAACCGGCTGGCCGCCAGTTGATGGCGGAACACGTCCACCAGTTCCACCGCCATGGCATGACTCGAATAGGTGCGTCCGTAGGCCATCGTGGCTTTGCAGTTTACGCTGACGCGGTGCTCGCCACCTGTGCGCCCACGGCGTCGTCGGCGCCGAGGAATCCGCCCGACTGACGCGCCCATAGCGCTGCGTAGTGCCCATGCTGCGCCAACAGCGCGTCGTGGGAGCCCCGCTCGACGACCCGGCCACGATCGAGCACGATCAGTTCATCCATGCGGCGCACGGTCGACAGGCGATGGGCAATGACGATCGCCGTGCGGCCCGTCATCAGCGTCCAGAGTGCGTCCTGAATATGCGCTTCGCTCTCGGAATCGAGCGCGCTGGTGGCTTCGTCCAGGACCAGGATGGGCGCGTCCTTGAGCAGCGCGCGGGCGATGGCCACGCGTTGGCGCTGTCCGCCCGACAGCTTCACGCCGCGCTCGCCCACCAGCGTCTGGTAGCCGTCGGGCAGCGCCTCGATGAACTCGGCGGCGTAGGCCTGGCGCGCCGCGTGGCGGACCTCGTCGTCGCTGGCCTCGGGACGTCCGAAGCGGATGTTGTCGGCGATGGTGCGATGGAACATCGCGGGGTCTTGCGGCACGTAGGCCACGGCGCGCCGCAGCGCCGCTTGCGGCACCTGGTCGATGGGCTGGCCGCCGATCAGAATCTGACCGCCGTCGACGTCCGAGAAGCGCAGCAACAGGCGGGTCAACGTCGTCTTGCCGCCGCCCGAGCGCCCGACCAGTCCAACCTTGGTGCCTGACGCGATCGTGAGCGACAACTGGTCGAAGAGGCGCGGCTGCGACGGCGAGTACGCGAAGGTAACGGCGCGCAGTTCCACGCCGTAGTCGCGTGGCGCAAACGGCTGCGCCGGCTCGGCGTCGCGCACCACCGGCGGGTCGAGCAGCAACACGGTGAACTGGGCGGCATCTGTCAGCGCGCCCTCGAAGGTGCGATAGATGCGGTTGAACTCCCACATCACGCGGGTCACGGTCATGTAATAGCTGAAGGTCAGGAACACGGCTGCCAGGCCCGCGCCGGTCGATCCGGGGACCGTCAGCGCGACGCTCAAGCCCACGACGTTGGTCAGCACGTACATCGGGGCCGTCACCATGTCGACCCGCAGATTCTGGTAGTCCCACGACCGCTGGGTCTTGGCGCCGAAGTCGCGCACGTTGCCGGCGTGGATGCGCGCCTCGTGTGCCTCCATGGCAAACGCCCGTACGGCATCGGCGTTCCCGAGCGAGTCGGCGACGTGTCCGGCCAGCACGTTCGAGGCGGCTTCGCGCGCCTCGACCAGTCGCTGGCGGCGACGGATGAGAGGCAGCACCATCGCCACCGTGATGGCGAGCATGCCAAACAGCACCGCCACCAGGAGCGGCGAGTAGCGCCATAGCACCACGCCCACAAACAGCAGCGCGATCAGATTGGAGGCCACCGAGTAGCACAGCACGTCGAACACGTCTTCGAAGCGGCGCGCATAGCCCAGCGCGCGCTTGGTCAGCGAGCCGGCGAAGTTGTCGTGGAAGAACGACAGATCCTTGGCCAGCAGTTCCTCCACGGCCTCGATGTACAGCGACTCCATGGCGCGAATCTCGGTGCGCGCCAGCAGGAACGCCGACAGCCGCCAGATCGCTTCGCCCGTGATCCACAGGACGGCCAGCGTCAGCACGTACGGCGGCAGTGCGGCCGCTGGGGGCGGCGTGGGCTGCGAGAACTCAACGAGCAGTCGGGCCACCACAAGCGGTGGCGCGTAGAAGATGAACGCGTTGCCGATGCCCGGCAGCAACAGCGCCGGAATGGCCAGGCCGGGCCGGCGGGCCACCTGCGCGGCGTAGCGGCGCACGACCAGGCGAAGTGCGTCGGCGAGGCGAGTGGAATGCTCAGGATGCGAGGGCACAGACTGACGATAGTAACGCGGCGGGCCTCGCGCCCCTTGGCGCGCGCCGGCTCACTCGCGCGATGTATCCCGAGGCGATGTCAACATTAGAGCCGGTTCTGAAGTTCCCGCCCGTAGGGCGTGCGGGAGCATGAGACACGCACAGGCGAGATAGTGATGGCGGCGGCCCGAGCAGGCCGCGGATCGTCGTGCGTGGCGCCAACCCGTCACTCGATTTGCGCCTGGAGATCGACGTCGACAGCGCCATCCGCACGCCCATGCGGGACGGCACCCTTGCCGATGGTCTCGACTTCCTGCAGATGCGCGGCCGCTACCACGTATCGGGGACGGCGGGTGATCGCCAGCTCGAGTTCACCGCACCGGGCGCGGCGGAGACATTCCGCGGGCGGCCAGCGGGCACGCCGTAGGAAGCCGGGAGAGACAACCCGCTGACGCGTCCGAGTTATCATCCGCGCATGGTGCAGTACACCGGTCCCCGGTGGAGGGCGGTGTTGCTCGCCTTGTCGCTGCCGATCACCATCGCCGCGGCGGCGGACGCCCGAGCGGGGCAGAGCCCTCCGTCCGATTGGCGATCCCAGGAGCTCGAGCAGTGGCTCGCCGCGGTCGAGGGGCACGCGCCCGGTCGTGTCGACAGCTCGCTGACTGGGACGGCGAGCCTCTCGGTGGCCGATCTCCGGAAGCTCTGGGTGGACATCCAGGCTTTGCTGGCGATCGCCGCCAACCCGAGAGTCACCCGGTTCCCCGTCCGTCCCGTGCCAGGCGATTCGTGGCTGCGCACGCAATATGCGCGCGAGATTACCTTCAGTCGGACCGAGCGTGCCGTGCTCGACGGGCTCGCCGCGCGCGTCCGAACCATCGGCACCGATGTGGTCCGCCGTCGCGCCGCCGTCGTCCACACCGACGTCCTGACGCTCACGCCCGGGCTCGGCCCCGACGAGCCGGAAGGGGCGTGGGCCGGCGCCTTCCTCCGCATGCACATCGGAGACGGCACCAGCCTCGGGGTGGAGCACGGCAGCCTGCACTGGGAGCTGGCTCGGATGGTGCTCGACGTCGCGCGTCCGAACCCGCAGCTCGACCCGTTCATGCGAGCGTGGTATCGCGCGACGATTGCCCTCGGCCAGAGCACGGAGTCGTTCGACGCGGTCCACATGAAGCGCGCGCTGGCGTTGTTCCCCGACGACGCCGACGTGCTCCTGCTCGCCGGTTGCGAGCGCGAGGCACTCGCGACGCCGTTGTTCCAGGCGTTCGCGCGGTCGCTGCGCAGCACGTCGATGCAGTCGGACATCCGATCGGCGCGCACGGAGCTCGGTGCAGCCGAGGCGTTCTTTCGCCGGGCGTTGGCGGCCAACCCGGATCTGGTCGAGGCCCGCGTGCGTCTCGGCCGCGTCCTCGCCCTTCAGGGGCGCCTTGCCGATAGCCTGCGCGAGTTGAACCGCGCCGCGGAGGCCCCGATCGAGCCGGTGTTGGCGTACTACGTCGCCTTGTTCCTCGGGCTCGCGCACGAAGGGCTCGGGTCGCCCAGCGCCGCGCGGGACGCGTACCGGCGTGCCGCGGAGGAGGCGCCCGGCGCACGCGCCCCGCACCTGGCGCTGGCACGCATCGCCCTCGAGTCGGGCGATCGTGATGAGATGACGGCCCGCCTCTCCCGTGCGGTCCGGCCAATCACCGCCGGGGATCCCCCCGATCCGTGGTGGCAGTACCGATCCATGCAAGGCAGGCATGGCAAGATGTGGCTGGACGAGGTCCGTCGAGCCGCCAGCGGTCCAAGGCGATGACCATATGGCGGAGCATCGCGGTGGCCGCCACGCTGTGGCTTGGCGCCGCTGTCGGCACGGCCCAGCAGCCGATCTTCACGTCACGCGTCGAGGGCGTGCGCATCGATGTGCTGGTCACCGAGGACGGGACGGCCGTGACTGGCCTCGGGGCCGGCGACTTCGAGGTGCGCGACAACGGCGTGCCCCAGTCCATCGATCTCGTCCGCGTCGGGGACTTGCCCGTCCGCGTCGTGCTCACCCTCGACGCCAGCGCCAGCGTCGGCGGCGATCGTCTGGCCGTCCTCAAGCGTGCGGGGCGGACGCTCATCGATGCCCTGGGGCCGGGCGACGCGGCGGCCCTGATCAGTTTCAATCGGGCCGTCGTGCAGCGCGTGGCGCTCACGCCACATCTGGATGACGTCCGCCGGGCGTTGGAAGAGACGGAGGCCGGCGGTGAGACGGCGCTCATCGACGCGTCGCTGAGCGCCCTGCTGTACGGAGACGCCGAGCTCGACCGGACGCTGGTGGTGGTGTTCAGCGACGGCGTGGATACCGCGAGCTTCGTCCCACCGGCGCTGGTGCTGGACACCGCGCAGCGTGTCAACGGCGTCGTGTACGGAGTCTCGACGAGCCGGGACAAGGACCCCTTTCTCGAGGCGCTCACGTCGATCACCGGAGGGCACGTGCTGGCGATCGGACGGGCCGCGGACCCCGGCCCCGCCTTCCTCGAGATCCTGCAGGAGTTCCGGCGTCGTTACGTCATCACCTTTACGCCGTCAGGAGTGGACCCGGGAGGGTGGCACAGCCTGGAGGTGGGCGTGAACCGCCCACGCGCGCGCGTGCGGACGAGGCGCGGGTATTTTTCAGCGCAGCAGTGAGACGCCTCGGCCAGGACATCAGGTCCGCTTCTTCGCTTTCTTCGTTGCCCGTATTCGCCTCGACGCGGCTCGAGCAATGCATCACCAGTCCCTGGCCCCTCACCTCGAGCCCGGCACCCCAGCGCAACGCGCCCCCGTCCGGCGACTTCCGCAACAACTACTTCTCGGGCGACAACCTGCGCGAGAGCGTGAAACGTGCGGAGGCACTGCGGCAGCTCCTGCCGCCGGGTATGACGATGGCGGAGATGGCGATGCGGTGGATTCTGTCGAACCCGGACGTGATCTTGGTGATTCCGGGGATATGCAAGGCGGCACATGTGGACGCGAACCTCGGCGCGAGCGACAAGGGCGCGCTGGACCGCGAACTGCTCGCGCGGCTTCGCCCGCATCGCTGCGATCGCCGGCCGGCGGCGAAGTCGGACTAGCCGCGCGGTCGCCCAAGATCTGCCTCGCCGGTTCCAGGCTGGGTGTGCTTGACATGCGGTACGTCGAAGTAGAGGATGGTCGCTGTTGCGGCTGGAGCCGCGCGCATGGCGCCGTCGTGCTCCCGTCGCAACCAACCTCATCAGCCCCCGGAGGTGTGTATGAAACGCCAGTTGCGGTTTGTCGGGATCGGAGCCGTTGCGCTCGCGCAAGTGATATGGCTGAGTATTCCGGCCAGCACCCAGTCGCAGGAGGAGGAAGGTCAGTCCGTCCGGAGCCAGCCAAAGGACGACACGCCGTACGCCCGGCCGGTGAACCCCGGCGATCGGAGCAACTCGCGCGTCCACCCCAAGGTGTTCCTGCGAGATACCGTCGTCAGCAACACGGATCCGAACCTGACAAACACCGACACCTTCAACGACGGTGAGCTCAGCATCGCCATCAACCCCGCCAATCACCTCGAGATTGCCATCACCTCGTTTGCGGGATCCTGGGGGACCGTCGCACCCATCTGGCACTCGCTCGACGGCGGTGTGACGTGGACGAAGCAGTTCACGCTGCCTCGTCCTCCTGGTGTGTCCGCCACTGGATGCCCGTGCGATCAGACCATCGACTACGGCCGCAACAACCTGCTTTTCGGCACGTTCCTGACCGTTCCCACAAACGTCTACACCGGAGCGTCATTCGACCTGACAAACGCGGCCGCCTTCACGTGGGCGCTGTCAGCCAGCGTCGCCCAGCGAACCAACCTGGTCGCGACCAACATCGCGGACCAGCCCTGGCTGCTCGTCAACCGCGATGCTGCAAACCCGGGACAGGACAACGTGTATGTCGCCTACGACGACTTCAGCACCGGGCCCGACATGCGCGTCGCCGTTTCGTACGACGCGTTGCCGCCGGTCTTTCTCACGGACAATCGCAGCGGCATCTCGACCGGGTTCGTGAACCCAGGACACCGGCTGGCCAAGGATCCGAAGTCCGGCGCTATCTACAGCCTGTTCCAACGGCGGATCGCGGCCGGTGCCGGGGGTTCGCAGAACATCAACTACATGCTGAACCGGTCGACCGACGGCGGCCAGACATGGAGTCTCAACGCTTCGGCATTAGGGATCGTCGTCGCGAACGCCGACAGCACCCAGCCGCGGCCGAAGTTCGGCACGGTGAACGCATTGCTCGGAGGAGCGCTCCACGCGGCCACCGATCCCGTGACCGGCGATCTGTATTACGTCTACGGCAACCGCGATCCAGGGACTGGCAACAACCGCCTCGCCGTTCGTCGCCTCACGACTGACGCGGTCGGTACCCTGACGATTGGCCCCGAGGCATTCGTGACGGGCCAGGTCGTCGCAGCCATTCCTTCCGTGGCAGTGACGCCCAACGGAACGGTCGGCGTCTTCTATTACACGTTTGACGGCCTGTCCACGACGACGTTTCCGATCTTCACGGCGCACATCGCAATCAGTAAGAACAGTGGCACAACGTTCACCGACACGCCCCTGTTCACGTTCCAGTCGTCAGCGAGAGACAACGGCGACTCTCGGCAGCGCGTGTTCGGCGACTACATGCAGCTGAAGGTCGCCGGCGGTACGTTCTACGGCGCCTTCACGGGCAATGGGGCCGCCTTTGGCCGGCCCATTGCGAACCACGACCCCATCTTCTTCAAGGTGCAGGCGACCGGGCCAAGGCCGTAGAGGGTTCAGAGCCGCTTTGACTGGAATCACGCAGGCGCACGGCGAGGGATGGTGTCCCTCGCCGGCGGGCGAACGAGCAGCGGCGGCGCACGGTGCCAGGCCTTGGCCCCGTCGTGAGCCGCACGCTCCTCGCGGACCTCCCTGAGCTGGGGCAGCGCAATCGCCCACAGATCGCGGCCCTGGTCGGCGTGGCGCCGCTCGCTCGCGACCGTGGTACCTTCCGCGGCCAGCGGCGGGTCTGGGGCGGCCGCGCGCCCGTCCGCGCCGTGCTCGACATGGCGCGCTGGACGCGGCCCGACGCAACACGGTGATTCGAACCTTCTCCCGTCGCCTCATCGCGGCCGGCACGCCCAAGCACGCGGCGCTTATATGCGCAAGCTCGCACGATGACCGTGGTCGAGACGAGAGCACACCGGCTGGCCGGTGGGCAGCGAGGGGTTCGGCGAGGTGGCCAGCCAAGGCTGGCGGCAGTACATCCTCGACCCGGCCACGCCGATGCGCGCCGACTTCTTCCGCTACTGGCTGTTCCACGATCCGAACTGGGACTACCGCACCATCGACTTCGACCGCGACCTCGCGTACGCCGAACAGCAGCTGCCGTTCATGGCGGCGGTCGAGAAGGATCTGACGCCGTTCAAGAAGCGCGGCGGCAAGCTGCTGATGTACACCGGCTGGCTGGACCCGGTCGTGCCGCCGCAAGACACGGTGGCCTACTACGAGGGCGTGACCAAGGCCATGGGCGGCCTGACGGCCACGCGCGACTTCTACCGGTTCTTCATGGCGCCGGGCATGGGCCACTGCGCGGGCGGTCCTGGGCCGAAC
>JANLSF010000141.1:0-3309 GCA_031362285.1 Gemmatimonadota bacterium
CGCGCGCGGGGCCACCGACGTCCGCACGGCCGGGTGGGTCATGGACGACTATCCGGGGCTCGTGGCGCGCCTCGACGAGGGGCTGGTCGTGCTCACGAGGGAACTGGCCGCCTGCCTCGCCCGGATCCCTCGCGTCGCGCCGCGTGACAGCGCGGGCACGCGGCCAGTGCCACCGGCGCCGATCGCGTGCCCCACGCGCGCGGCCGACGTTCCTGCGGCGGCAGGTGGAAGGCCGTCCCGATGAGCACCGACGCCGCGAACGGCCGGTAGCCGCGTACGGCTTGCGGCTGCGGGCGCGGTGACGGACGTTTCGTGGTTCTCGTCCCCCACCACGAGCCCCATGCACGCGTCCCGCGCCGTCCTCTGTGCCCTCCTCGCGGCCTCGGCCGCCCGCGCCCTACCGGCGCAGGGCACGCGCCTCCTCCGCCAGCCCACGATCAGCGCCACCCAGGTGGCGTTCATCTACGCCTCCGACCTCTGGGTGGCCGATCGCGCCGGCGGTGACGCTCGCCGCCTCACCAGCACGGGGGAGGTGGAGAGCGACCCGCAGTTCTCCCCCGACGGGCGCCAGATCGCCTTCACCTCGAACCGCTCCGGCGTGGCGCAGCTGTACGCGATGAGCGCCGACGGCGGCGACCCGGTGCGTCTCACCTGGTATCCCGCGCCGTCGGTCGCGCGCGGGTGGAGCCCCGACGGACGTCGCGTGCTCTACGCCTCCACGCGCGAGGTCGCCCCGTCGGCCTACGATCGCATGTGGACCGTGAGCGTCGACGGTGGGCCCTCCACGCTGCTGGGCGCTCCATGGGCGCATGCGGGCACCTATTCGCCCGATGGCCGGCAGCTCGTGATCGACCGCATGCGCCGATGGGACGTGGAGTGGCGCAGCTACCGCGGTGGGCAGAACACGCCGCTCACGATCCTCGACCTGACCTCGCTCGACGAGGTGCGACTGCCCAACGAGCGCAGCATGGACCTCTCCCCGCTCTGGCTGGGGAACAAGGTCTACTTCCTCTCCGACCGCGACTGGACCGCGAACGTCTGGTCGTACGACGTGAACACCCGTGCGGTGGCGCAGCTGACGCGCTTCACCGACGGCGACGTCAAGGCCCTGGGCGGCACCACGGGCGCGCTCGTCTTCGAGCAGGACGGCTACCTGCACACGCTCGACCTCGCCACGGGGAAGCGCACGCAGCTGGCGATTACCTGCCGCGGTGACTTCCCGTGGATGACGGCCCGGTTCGAGGACGTGGCGCGCCGCGTCGGCGATGCCTCGCTCTCGGCCACGGGCAAGCGGATCCTGCTCGAGGCGCGAGGCGACATCTTCACCGTTCCCGCCGAGAAGGGCGACGTGCGCAACCTGACACGGAGCCCCGGCGCCGCCGACCGCGCGCCGATCTGGTCGCCCGACGGCAAGCAGGTGGCCTGGTTCTCGAGCCCTGGCGACGGCTACAAGCTGATGATCGGCGCGCAGGATGGGAGCGGCGCGCCGCGCGCGATCAGCATCGGGGAGTCGAAGTTCGCCTGGATCCCGACCTGGTCACCCGATGGGTCGCGGATCGCCTTCGTGGATGACGACACGCGGATCCGCATCGTGGAGGTCAAGAGCGGCAAGGTGATCACCGCCGACACTGACGGCAGCAACATCGGTCGCGGCAACGAGGGGATCACCTGGTCGCCCGACTCGAAGTACCTCGCGTATGCCAAGTACTTCCCGAACAACCTGCGCCGGATCATGGCCTGGTCGGTGGCGAGCGGCACCGTGATGGCCCTCACCGACGCCATGGCCGACGCCCTCGCCCCGGCCTGGGACCGCGGCGGCCGGCACCTGTACTTCCTCGCCAGCACCGACGTGGCGCTCAGCTCCGGTTGGTCCAACACCAGCTCGATCGGCGTCACGCCCACCTACGGCCTCTACGCCCTCGTGCTCCGCTCGGACGATGCCTCGCCGCTCGCTCCCAAGAGCGACGAGGAGGCGGCACCGCCCGCGCCCAAGCCGGACACCGGCGCGGTGTCGGTGCGCCTCGACACGGCGGGGATGGAGCGACGCATCATCTCGCTCCCCATGCCGGTCCGGCGCTACGGCGAGTTGCACGCGGGTCCCGCGGGCTCCGTGTTCGTGGGCGAGCGCGTGCCCAACGTGCCCGCGCTCACGGTCCACAAGTTCGTCGTCGCCGACGCCAAGGCCGAGGTCTTCGTGCGCGGCGTGACCCTGTTCTCGGTCTCCCTCGACGGCAAGAAGGCGCTCACGCGCACCGGCGAGGCGTGGGCGGTGGTGGCCACCGACAAGGCGCCGGAGGCGGGGAAGGGCGCCGTCGCCGTGTCACTGTCGATGCTCGTGGATCGCGCCGTCGAGTGGCGGCAGCTGTTCGACGAGGCCTGGAAGTACGAACAGGACTTCTTCTACGACCCCGCCATGCACGGCAACGACTGGAATGCCGTGCGGTCGCGCTACCGGCCACTCGTGGAGCATGTGCGCCACCGCAGCGACCTGAACTACGTGCTCGACCTGGTCAACGGCGAGCTCTCGGTGGGACACAGCTTCGTCTTCGGCGGCGACATGCCCCCCGTGGACACCTCCCGCGTGGGGACGCTCGGAGCCGACCTCGCCGTCGAGAACGGGGCGTGGCGCCTCAAGCGCATCTACACCTTCGAGAGTTGGAATCCCGGACTCGCCGCGCCGCTCGACCGGCCCGGGATGAAGGCGCGCGTGGGCGACTACCTGGTGGGGGTCAACGGCCAGCCTATTGCTGCCGCCGACGATCCCTATCGCCTCTTCGACGGCACGGCGGCGAAGCAGACCGTGCTGCACCTGAACGACCGTCCCGGCATGGACGGCGCGTGGACCGAGACGGTGGTGCCCGCGGCCGGCGAGGAGGGGCTGCGCCAGCGCGCGTGGGTGGAGGACAACCGGCGCAAGGTCGAGGCGCTCTCCGGCGGCCAGCTGGCGTACGTGTGGGTGCCGAACACCGGCGGACCGGGCACGACCTCGTTCAATCGCTACTACTTCGCCCAGCAGGACAAGGCGGGCGCGGTGATCGACGAGCGATTCAATGGCGGCGGCAATCTCGACGACTACATGGTGGACTACATGACGCGCTCGCTGCGCGCCGCCCTCACCAACGAGGTGCCGAACGGACGTCCGTTCCGCCTTCCCGCCGGAGTGCTCGGCCCCAAGGTGCTCCTCGTCAACGAGCTGGCCGGCTCGGGGGGCGACTACTTCCCATGGGCGTTCCGCCAGCAGAAGGCCGGGCCGCTCATCGGCGCGCGCACCTGGGGCGGGCTGGTGAAGTCGTCGGTGCACTACGCCCT
>JANLSF010000148.1:0-1652 GCA_031362285.1 Gemmatimonadota bacterium
CTCGTCGTCGCCGCGCGGCGTGGCCGCCAGCGCGCGGGCGCTCGCGTCGCGCGCCTGCACCGCGCTCGTGTGCCGCCGGGTGAGCTGGTCGTACCGGGCCGGCTCGGCCGTGGCCACCGCGCGCGCATGCGCCGGGTTCCAGAGCAGCGGTGCGGGAATGAACAGGTAGTACACGAAGACGAGGATGCCCACCAGCAGGATCAGTGCCTGCAGCGGGATCTTCCAGTAGGCGCTGATGAGCTGGGAACTCCGCGCCTCGTCCACCGAGCGCGCCGTGAGGTAGCGCTGCACCTGCGACTGGTCGGTGCCGAAGTAACTCAGCATCAGGAACATCCCGCCGATGATCCCCGACCAGAAGGTGTACGTCTTGGTGAGGTCGAACGAAAAGTCGAACACCTGCAGCCGCCCCGCGGCGCCGGCAATGCGGAACGCCGAGTCGGCGTCCACCGGCAGGCGCACGAGCAGGGTGATGACCACCGCCACGAGGGCGCAGACGATCACCACCATCTGCTTCACGTCGGCCCAGGTCACCGCCTGCACGCCGCCGATCATCGTGTAGATGACCGTGGGGACGCCGATCAGCCCCACCGAGTAGAGCATGGGCCAGCCGAACACCGCCGAGAACACCACGGCGGGGGCGGCGATGATCGTGCCGCAGGAGAGGCCGCGCGAGCAGAGGAAGAGGAACGCCGTGAACGACCGCGTCTTCGCGTCGAACCGCCGCTCGAGAAATTCGTACGCCGTGAACACCTTGGCGCGGTGCAGGTACGGCACGATGGTGATCCCGAGCAGCACCATGGCAATCGGCAGCCCGAAGTAGAACTGCACGAACTTCATGCCGTCCACCGCGCCCTGGCCCGTGGTGCCGATCATGGTGATGGCCGAGAGCTGCGTGGCCATCACGCTCAGTCCCACCGCCCACCACGGGAGGTTGCGGTTGGCGAGGAAGTAGCCCTCGATCTCCTTGGTGCCGCGCGCCCTGCGCACGCCATCGGTGACGACGTACACGAGATAGACCGCCACCACCACCCAGTTCAGCCAATGCATGGCGCGGCTACCGGTAACGGTTCTGGAGCAGCCAGAGCGCCACCCACACCACCAGCTCCACGCTCAGCACGCTCACCAGCACGCGCCGGAAGCGGGGGGTCAACACATCGCGAAAAGGGTGCTGCTGCTCGCTCATGCGCGTCCAGGAAGGCGGGAGGCGAAAGGTAGTGCGCGGATCAGAACTCCACGCCGACGCTCAGGTTCACCTGCCGCGTGCGCGAGAGGCCGCCGGTGCGGTACGTGCTCTGGATCTCCTTGAGCTCGAGTCCGATCAGCGGGAGACCGCCCGGCCGCCAGATGGTGTGCACCTCGAAGGCGTCGTTGCGCGTGCGCGTGGGGCGATCATCCACGTTCGGCTCCGAGCGTCCCACCCCCAGGCCAATGGTCCACGAGGCATCGGGCTTGAAATTCAGCTGCGCCCAGCCGCCGGTATCACGGAGCGGGATCGGCGCCCCGACCGCATTGGCGCCAAAGTTCTGGCCGGCGCCACCGCCGCCCAGTCCGCGCAACATCTGCCCGGTGTATGCCTCGCCGCGCACCTCGGCCCAGCTCACCATCGGCACCACCCAACTCACGGCCACCGCGCTCGTCGTCAGTGTCGTGTC
>JANLSF010000257.1:0-6431 GCA_031362285.1 Gemmatimonadota bacterium
CGCAGCCCGTGAAGCCCGGCGATTCATTCTTCATTCCCGCCAACACACCACACCTCGTGCGCAACACGGGCACCGTGACGATCAAGCTCGTGGCCACGTACGTGGTCGAGACGGGAAAGCCGCTGGCCACGCCGGCACCGTGAAGCTCCGCGCGAGCCAGGTCGACATCACCACGCTCGCCGTGGACGCGATCGTGAATGCGGCCAATGCCGCCCTCCTCCCGGGCGGCGGCGTCTGCGGGGCGATCCACCGCGCCGCCGGCAAGGCGCTCGCCGAGGCCTGCCAGCGGGTCGGCGGCTGTTCCACGGGCGACGCGCGCATCACGCCGGGGTTCAAGCTCAAGGCGAAGTACGTGATCCACGCCGTGGGCCCCATCTGGCAGGGTGGCGGAGGCGGGGAGCCCGCGATGCTCGAGGGCGCCTACCGGGCGTCGCTCGTGCTGGCCCGCGACCATGGCTGCACGAGCATCGCCTTCCCGGCCATCGGCACCGGCATCTACAACTACCCGCTGCGCGAGGCGACCGAGGTGGCGGTGCGCACCGTGCAGGCGTTCGCGAGCGAGGCGGGGAGACTCGCCGACGTCCACTTCGCCTGCTTCAGCGAGGACGTTCTCGACGAGTACCGGCGTGCCGGCGTGCCGGAGTAGCAGCCGACGCTACACGGCCCCTCGCGTCAGCCGGTTGGCGTACGTCTCGCGCAGGGCCGTCTTGAGGAACTTCCCCGCGCTCGTCCGCGGGATGGCCTCCACGAACTCCGTCGCGTCGGGCATCCACCACCGCGGGAAGGTGAGGAGCAGGAACTCCACGATCTCCTCGTGGGTCACCGTGTGCCCCGCCTTGAGCACGACGATGGCAACGGGACGCTCGGCCCACTTCGGCTCGGCCACGCCGATCACCGCCGCCTCCGCCACGGCCGGGTGCCCCATGATCGCGTTCTCCAGCGCCACCGACGAGATCCACTCGCCCCCGGACTTGATCACGTCCTTGGTGCGGTCGCGGATCTCGATGCAGCCGTCGGGATGGATGCTGGCGATGTCGCCGGTCTTGAACCAGCCGTCGGCGCTGAATCGTTCGTCGTTGCCGGGGGTGTCGTAGTAGCCGCTCGTGACCCACGGCCCGCGGATCTCCAGCTCGCCCATGGCCACGCCGTCCCAGGCCGCGAGCGAGCCATCCTCGTTGCGCGCACGCACCTCGACGAAGGCCACGGGACGCCCCTGCTTGGCGCGGTAGGCGTCCTCGGCTTCCGGGCCGGCAAAGGTCAACCAGCCGGGGGGCGTGCCGACGCTCGCGAGCGGCGACGTCTCCGTCATCCCCCACCCCTGGATGATCCTGATGCCGTAGCGCTCGCGATACGCCTTGATCAGGGACTGCGGCACCGCACTGCCGCCGATGAGCATCGTCTTGAGCGCGCTGAAGTCCGGCTTCGACGCCAGGCCGTCGAGCGCGGCGAGCAGGCCGAGCATGATGGTGGGCACCCCGGCCACGAGGGTCGTGCGCGTGCGCGTGATCAGGTCCATCAGGTTGGCAGGGTCCAGGTGCGGACCGGCGAACACCTGCCGTGCGCCGACCATCGCGCCGAGGTAGGGAATGCCCCAGGCGTTGGCGTGGAACATCGGCACCACGGCGAGGATCGCATCGGTGTCCGTGACGCCGAGCGATGCGGTGAGCCCCGCGCCGAGCGAGTGCAGGCACTGGCTGCGATGCGAGTAGAGGACTCCCTTGGGTTTCCCCGTGGTGCCGGAGGTGTAGCACATCGCGGCCGCGTCGTGCTCGTCGAGGTCGGGGAAGTCGTAGCTTCGCTTGGCGCCTGCGGCGATCACGTCCTCGAAGTCGATCGCCCCGGCGGGGAGCGGCGCGGCCGTGTGCCGGATGACGATCACGTGCGCGATGGGCGTGCCAGCGCGGAACTTCTCGAACAGCGGCAGCAGCACGTCGTCCACGATGATCGCGCGGTCGCCGGCGTGCGTGGCGATGTAGGTGAGGTCGTCGGGGTGGAGCCGCAGGTTGAGCGTGTGACAGACCATGCCGCCGCACGGAATGGCGTAGTACGCCTCGAGGTGCTGCGAATGGTTCCACGCCAGCGTGGCCACGCGGTCATGGCGCTTGAGGCCCAGCGTCTCGAGCCCGGCGGCGAGGTGGCGGGCGCGCTTCACCACGTCGCGGTACGTGGTGACGTGGAGCGACTTGTCCGGCTGTCGGCTCGTGATCTCGACGTTCGGGAAGACCTGCTCGGCGCGTCGCACGATGGCGGTCAGCGTGAGCTGGAAGTCCATCATGAGTCCGCGCATGGGGCACCTGCGGTTCGGGGAATGAGCGGCCCTTCCGGTCTGGGCACCGTGGCGAGCGAAGCTACACCCGCGCCCGGACCGGGCAAGCGCGCCGAGCCGCACGGCCATGCAGCGCCCGGCGCACGCGCATCGTCTGGCTTACCGCAGCCGGGTGAGCCCGCTGACCCGGTCGAACCCCGCGTCGTAGCTCATCACGCTCCGGATTCCACGCCGCTGCATGACCGCCACGTGGACGGCGTCGCGCGCGGACAGTGCGCTGCCAGCGAGGAGCAGGGCGCGCGCCGCGTCCACATCCGCGCGCTCGATCGGAAACACTTCGTCCACCACCCGCGTGAGGAGGTCGAAGGCCGGGGCGATGGCCTCGAGTCGGCGGATGGCGTGATACCGGTGCAGGAGCTCCTGCAGAACCTCCGCATCGGTGACCAGCCGCTCGCCGGCCACCACCGCCGCCTCGAGCACGCGACGTGCGGCGTCCTTGTTGGGATGGGGCGCGCCCACGAGATACATGGGGATGTTCGAGTCCACGAAGATCACGGAAGCTCGCCCGCACCGTAGCCGTGCTCGATCTCGGTGAGCAGCTGGCCGATGTCGCCGGTGGGATAGCCGTGGCTCGCGGCCTCGCGCACGGCGGCGAGCTTGCGGCGCGGATCGGCGGGTGACGCGTCATCGCGCGCGCGTCGCAGGGCCTGCCGCACCCACTCGGCCACGGTCAACCGCTGCCGCTTGGCAATGCGGCGGATCTCGGCGAACTCGTCCGCCGGGAGGAGAACCTGCAGTCGCTCACTCATGCCATGAGTATATTTGACTCATGATCGTGAGTCAAGCGCGGCTGCCCCGATGACGCCCCCGCCGGCTGCGGGGATTGCCCGGCGGCCCGCCGTGCTGCACCCTCATGTCATGCGAACCCGCCTCGTTTCCGCCCTCCCCCTGCTCGCCCTGCTGTCCGCCGCGCCGATCGCGCTGGCGGCCCAGGGACTCCCCCGCGCCACGCCCGAGGAGGTCGGCCTCTCCCCCGCCGCCCTCGCGTCGATCGCGCCCGCGCTCCAGACGCACGTCGACTCGGGCCGCTTCTCCGGCTTCACCTTCGCCATCGCCCGCCACGGCAAGCTGGCGTTCGAGGGCGCGGTGGGGATGCAGAACGCGGCGCGCGGCGTGGCCATGAAGACCGATGCCCTCTTCCGCATCTTCTCGATGACCAAGGCGGTGACCGCCGCGGCCGTGATGCAGCAGGTGGAGCGGGGCCGGCTGCGCGTCGAGGACCCGGTGTCGAAGTACATCCCGGCCTTTGCGCAGACGCGCGTGTTCATCGGCGGCTCGCTGCGCGCCCCGGTGCTGGCCGACCTCGCGCGTCCGATCACCATCGAGGACCTCTTGCTGCACACCGCCGGGCTCACCTACGGGGCCTTCAGCAGCACGCCGGTGGACATGATGTACCGCGAGGAGCGGCTGCTGCGGGGCGACCAGACACTGGAGCAGTTTGCGAATGCCATCGCCGCGTTGCCCCTGATGTTCCAACCCGGCGAACAGTGGAACTACAGCATGGCCATGGACGTGCTCGCGCGCGTGGTCGAGGTGACCTCGGGTGAGCGGTACGACCGCTACCTCGCCACGAACCTGTTCACGCCGCTCGCCATGCGGGAAACGGCGCACCATGTGCCCCCCGGATCGGCGTCGCGGCTGGTGGTGATGGACTCGCGCGGCCCGCGCGGCGAACTGCGCCCCGGCGGTGACAGCCTCACCCTCGACGTTCGTGACGAGGGGCAGATCTTCGGCGGCGGCTCGGGGCTGGTGTCGACCATGGCCGACTACCTCCGCTTCGCGCAGATGCTGCTGTACGGGGGCGAGCTCGACGGCGCGCGCGTGCTCGCGAAGGCCTCGGTGGCCACCATGATGCAGAATCACCTCCCGCCCCGCCTCACGCCGCAACCGAACATGGTGGGGATGAAGGGCTACGGGCAGGGCTACGGCGGCGTCGTGCTCGTCGACTCGGCCCTCTCGAAGATGCCGGCCTCCCCCGGCACGTACCGCTGGTGCGGCTATGCGGGGACGTACTTCCTGATCGATCCGAAGCGCGACCTCATCGCCATGGTGTGGGGCCAAGTGGCCGGTGGATGCCCGAGCCGGGTGTCGGCCGACTTCGAGCGGCTCGTGTTTGCCTCAATCACGGGGAAATAGCATGACCACGACCACATTCCGTTGCTCCGCGCACTCCTTGGGCGCGTGCGCCGCGCTGCTCGTCGCCACTGCCACCCTGCCGCTCCCGGCCGGCGCCGCGTCGCGTCATGCCGATCGCGCGCCGCGCGCCACGGGCGCCACCCGCCCGGCTGCCGACTCGCTCTATACGTTGCGCGAGGAGATGATCCCCATGCGCGACGGGGTGAAGCTGTTCACGCGCATCTTCGTGCCGAAGTCGGCGAGCGAACCGGTGCCGTTCATGTTCATCCGCACCCCGTACGGCATCCCGCAGAGCGAGCGCATCGCCACGGTCGGGATGACCTTCCTGCACAAGGACGGCTACGTCTTCGTCTTCCAGGACATCCGCGGGAAGTTCAAGTCGGAGGGGGAGTTCGTGATGCAGCGCGCGCCCCGTGAGAACCGCGCCGATCCCAGGGCGACCGACGAGAGCACCGACGCCTACGACACGATCGAGTGGCTCCTCAAGAACGTGCCGAACAACAATGGCCGCGTGGGGATGACGGGCGTCTCGTATCCCGGGTGGCTCACCGCCATGGCCATGCTCGATCCGCATCCGGCGCTCAAGGCGGCGTCGCCCCAGGCCTCGCCGGCCGACATGTGGATGGGCGACGACTTCCACCACAACGGCGCCTTCCGGCTGAGCTACGGCTTCGAGTACGCCACCATGATGGAGTCGGGGAAGAACGTCGAGGACTTCAAGTTCGACGTCTATGACAGCTACGACTGGTACCTGCGGCTCGGCAGCCTCGCCAACGTGAATGCCAAGCTGCTCAAGGGGAAGATCCCGACCTGGAACGACTTCTCGACGCGCCCGAACTACGACGCCTTCTGGAAGCGGCAGGCGATGGGCGGCTACCTCACGCGCGTGACGGTGCCGACGCTCAACGTCGCCGGCTGGTGGGACCAGGAGGACTTCTACGGCCCTGTCACGATCTATCGCGCGCTCGAGAAGCACGACGGCAACAACCAGAACTTCCTCGTCGTCGGTCCGTGGAACCATGGGGGCTGGATGTCGGGCGAGGGGAGTTCGCTCGGGCCCATCAAGTTCGGCCAGCCCACGGCGAGGTTCTTCCGCGACTCGCTCATGGGGCCGTTCTTCAACTTCTACCTGCACGATCGGGGCACGCTCGCGCTCGCCGAGGCCACGGTGTTCGAGGCGGGCTCCAACAAGTGGAAGCGCTACGACAGCTGGCCGCCCAAGGCCGGCGTCACCAATCGCAGCCTCTACTTCCAGGCCAACGGCGCGCTCGCCTTCGAGCCGCCGGCCGAGACCGGGCCCAACGCGTACGACGGCTACGTGTCGGACCCCAACAAGCCGGTGCCGTACCGCCAGCGCCCGTTCCCCAGCACGTACGGCTCGGGCTCCACGTGGGGCACCTGGCTCACCGATGACCAGCGGTTCGTGCACAACCGTCCCGACGTGCTCAGCTGGGAACTCAAGACCCTCGATCAGGACCTCACGATCGCCGGCGACGTCAGCGTCACGGTGAACCTCGCCACCACCGGCACCGATGCCGACGTCATCGTCAAGCTGATCGATGTCTACCCCGATACGGGGATGCAGCCCGCCAACATGAACGGCTACCAGTTCATGGTGGCCAACGATGTCTTCCGCGGCCGCTACCGGAAGTCGTTCGAGAAGCCGGAGCCGCTCGTGCCCGGCAAGGTGGCCGACATCACGATCGACCTGCACACGCAGGCCTACACCTTCAAGAAGGGACACAAGGTGATGGTGCAGGTGCAGAGCACCTGGTTCCCGCTCATCGACCGCAACCCGCAGAAGTTCGTGCCGAACATCTTCGAGGCGAAGGAGAGCGACTTCACGGCCACGAGCCAGCGGGTGTACCGCTCGAAGCAGTATCCATCAAGGATCGTGCTGCCGGTGGTGCAGGGGGTGGTGCCCTGACGCGGCTGGCCGACAACGCGCTCGCCGGGCTGGCCGCGCGCG
>JANLSF010000287.1:0-4574 GCA_031362285.1 Gemmatimonadota bacterium
CGGTGCGTTGGGGAGCCGCTCGATGTGGCGCACCAGGTCGTACCCCAGGTATCCCACGCCGCCGGCCCATGGGCCCTCCACGCCGCTCACACGAACCGGTTGATGGCGGCCGAGCACCTCCTCGAGGTCGGCCAACGGGTCGGTCGGGCGGCGCGTGCCGTGCCACCCCGCCGCGGGGCTCCATTCGTCGACCGTGCCGTCCGTGAGCCGCCACGCGCCCCTGGGCTCGGTGCCCATGAACGTGTACCGGGACCAGGTCTCGCTGCCCGCCGGCGACGACTCGAGCAGGAACGCGAACGGTCCCCGGCGCACCTTGGCGAATGCGGACACCGGCGTGTCGGTATCGATCAAGGCCTGTTGCCACACCGGCACGAGCCCACCCGCCTGCGCGCGACGGGCGAAGGCGGCAAAGGCGAGTGTCTCGGACCTGTTCGGGGTGACGGGTGGAGCCGTTGGCATGCGCGAAAAGAAGGGGGGTGGCAGCATTCCTGCTAGCGTCATGCCGCGTCAGCCACCAACTTTCCCTGACAGCGAGCCTGTATCCGCGCTCCCCCCCGACCCCGGCCGTGGCGAACAAGACCATCCGCGACGAGTGGATCGTCCCCACCCTCGACGGCCTCCTGACCAAGGAGGCCAGCGAGCAACTGGGGACGTCCGTGATCGAGAGCTACTGGGAGAGCGCCGTCCGGATGAAGCTCATCGGGGACGACGAGGTGATCGCGGCGCTCGCCCACCGCTTCCGGATGAAGGTGGCCAACCTGGCGCAGGTGAGCCAGCAGGCCAAGGAGCTGGTCCCCGAGGCGCTGGCGCGCAAGTACCGCATCGTGCCGCTCTCGATCACCGATTCGGTGCTCGACATCGCCACCGCCGACCCGCACGATCTCGACTGCGAGAAGACGCTCGCCTTCGCCCTCGGCCGCACGATCCGCATGTCGCTCGCCTCGCCGATCCGGCTCCACGAGCGCATCGACGAGATCTACCGGCCCGAGAACGCGGTCGAGAAGATCCTCGAGGGGGTCACGGGCAAGTACGAGCTGGAGTCGATCAGCGAGGAGCTGCAGCAGGACGAGCTCGACCTCTCCCCCGACCGGGCCGCCGAGCGGCCGGTCATCCGGCTGGTGGACCACATCGTGGCCGAGGGGATCGCCTCGCGGGCGTCGGACATCCACCTCGAGCCCGAGGAGGGCGGTGTCGCCGTGCGCTACCGCATCGACGGCGTGCTGCGCAAGGTCATGAACCTGCCGCGGGCCGCGGGACTTCCGCTCGTCTCGCGCATCAAGATCATGGCGGCGCTCGACATCGCCGATCGGCTCCGCCCGCAGGACGGGCGCGCCCGCGTGGCCGTGGGCGGCGTGCGCATCGACCTCCGCGTCTCGACGCTGCCGGCGTCGAATGGCGAAAAGGTCGTCATCCGCATCCTCGACCAGCGGGCCACCGTCCTGTCGCTCGACGCGATGGGGCTCAACCCCGACGAGCTGAGCGCGATCCGCCACCTGACCAACCTCCGCGAGGGGCTGGTGCTGGTCACCGGTCCCACCGGCTCGGGCAAGACCACCTCGCTCTACTCGATGATCCGCGCCATCCAGCAGCGCGGCGTGAACATCGTCACGATCGAGGACCCCGTCGAGTACCGGCTGCAGGGGATCGTGCAGGTGCAGGTGAACGAGAAGGCGGGCCTCAACTTTCCCTCGGCGCTGCGCTCGATCCTGCGCCAGGACCCCGATGTCGTGCTGATCGGCGAAATCCGCGACCGCGAGGCGGCGCAGATCGCCCTCCAGGCGTCGCTCACGGGCCACCTCGTGCTGTCCACGCTGCACACGATCGACGCCGCGAGCTCGATTGCGCGCCTCGTGGACATCGGCATCGAGACCTACAAGATCGCGACCGCGCTCAAGGGGATCGTGGCCCAGCGCCTCCTGCGCCGCCTCTGCCCCTCGTGCCGGGAGCCGTCGACGGAGCCGATCCCCGAGAAGATGCAGAAGTACTTCGAGGGCACCACGACGCTCTACCACGGCGTCGGCTGCCAGGAGTGCGCGCAGACCGGGTTCCGCGGCCGCATGGCGATCACCGAGGTCCTCACCGTGTCGCCCGAGGTGGAGCGCCGCATCTCGGGCGGCGACTCGGCCGACCGGATCACCGACGCGGCGCGCGAGGGCGGCATGCGCTCGCTGTTCGAGTCGGGCGTGCAGCACGTGAAGAACGGCAGCACGAGCATCGACGAACTCCTGCGCGTGTGCGAAATCCCCATCGAGGGCGGCCGGGTTTCGAACACCTTCCGCCTCGCCGACCTGCAGGCGTCGCCCGATGCGGGCGGCGGCACGACCACGCAGCCGAGGCGCGACAGCCCCCCGGCGACGACCACCCGCGACACGCCGTCGGCCGGCCCGGTCACCAACGTGCCGGCGATCACCCCCGTGCCGCGCAAGGACCGGCCGCCGTCGAGCACCCCGATCCACTCGCCCGTCCAGGCCCCGGTGCGCGTGCCCGGGGCGCCCATGCGCAACACGCCGCGGTCGATGCCGGCGTCGGCGCTGCTCAACGACGCCTTTGAACTGCTCGAGGACGCGCCGGGCAAGGGGAAGTCGACCCGGGTGATGACGGTGCTGCTTGTCGAGGACGAGGAGCCGCTGCGCCGCGTGGTGCGCGACCTGCTCGAGCGCGAGGGGTTCGCCGTGACCGAAGCGGCCGATGGCGTGGCCGCGCTCGACGAAATCGACCGCTCCGCCCCGGACATCGTCGTGCTCGACCTCAACCTCCCGCGCCTCGACGGCTACGGCGTGCTCACGCACCTGCGCTCGCGTCCCGCCACGCAGTTGCTGCCGGTGCTCGTGCTCACGGCCAAGGGCGACGAGGACTCCGAGGTGCGCGTCTTCGAGTTCGGCGCCAACGACTTCCTCACCAAGCCGTTCCGCCCGCGCGCGCTGTCGGCGCGGCTCCACGCGCTGCTCAAGCGCCAGTAACCAGCGACCGTAACCGGCGCGCGGCCCCCGGGCCGCGCACCTGGAGCCCATGAGCCAGATCACGGTCGGCGTCGTGGATGTCTATCCGGTCGCGCGCGAGGGGGCGGGCGCGTGGCGCGTGCTCCTGCTCGAGCGCGCGAGCGGGGCGCGGTCGGCCGGCGCCTGGGAGGTGGTGCACGGGCGCATCGAGGCCGGGGAGAAGCCCGCCGCCGCCGCCCGCCGCGAACTGCATGAGGAGACCGGGCTCGTGCCCTCGCGACTCTACGTGATCGGCTCGCACCCCTTCTACGTGCCGACGATCGACACGGTGTACCTGGCGGTCACCTTCGCCGCGTTCGTGGATCCCGCGCTCCCCGTGCGCCTCGGGCCGGAGCACGCGGCGTACCGCTGGCTCTCGTTCGCGGAGGCGGCCTCGGCCGCCACCTGGCCGCGCGCGGAGGAGCAGCTGCGGTGGATCGCGAAGCTGCTCGCCACGGGCGATGCGGGCCCCGCCGAAGACGTCCTGCGGGTGCCCTAGCGACCATTCGGTGCGGTGCGTTCGGTGCGGTGCGTTCGGTGCCGTGCGTTCGGTGCCGTGCCGTTACGACGCCGGCAACTCCGGGGGCTGGGCCAGCACCGCCGCATGGTGCGCATCCACCAGCTGGCTCACCGCGGCCGCCAGTTCATCGCGCCCCTCCCCGGTCACCGCGCTGAACGGCACCACCTGATCGTGGTCGAGCCCGAGGCCGGCCGTGATCGACGCCACGCGCTCCACCCGCTCGCGCACGCCGATCTTGTCCATCTTGGTCAACGCCACGATCACCGGGCAGCCCACGTCGGCGAGGAACTCGAGCATCACGTGATCATCCTCGGTGGGCGCGTGCCGCACGTCGAGCAGCTGCACCACGCCGGCGAGCTTGGGCGTCCGTCGCAGGTCCCCCTCGATGAGGGGGCGCCACGTGGCCTTGGCCGTCTTGCTCACCTTGGCGTAGCCGTACCCGGGCAGGTCGGCGAGGATGAACCGGTTGTTGATCGAGAAGAAGTTGATCTCGCGCGTCCGGCCCGGCGTGTTGCTCACGCGCGCCGCCTTCTTGCGGCGCACGAGCGCGTTGATGAGGCTCGACTTGCCCACGTTCGAGCGGCCCGCAAAGGCCACCTCGGGCAGCACCGGATCCGGGCGCCACCCGCCCGGCTGCGCCATGCCGCCCAAGAACTCGAGCGAGCGGATGATGAGGGGGTCCTTGGATGTCGTCATCAATGCGCCAGCGGCGACGGCGCTTCGGGACGCGTGCCCTTCGGGTTCTTCCGAGGGGGCGACGCGCTCGTGCCCTCGCCCGCGAGGGGCACCAGCGCGAGCGCGAGGACCTCGTCGACGGTCTCCACGGCGTGCACGGTGAGCCCCGCCCTCACCTCCTCGGGGAGCTCCTCGAGGTCACGCACGTTCTGCTTCGGCAGCACGAGGTGGGCAATCCGCGCGCGATGCGCGGCCACCGCCTTCTCCTTGACCCCGCCCACGGGGAGCACGCGACCGCGCAGGGTGATCTCGCCGGTCATCGCCACATCGCCGCGTACCGGGACATTCGTGAGCGCGCTGACGATCGCGGTGGCGATCGCGATGCCGGCCGACGGCCCATC
>JANLSF010000312.1:0-7727 GCA_031362285.1 Gemmatimonadota bacterium
GCACGGTGTTCGTGGACCGCACCAAGGGCAACACGCCGGCGTTCAGCTTCGGCACGATGATGACCATGGTGCTCGTGCGCCGCGACGACGGATGGAAGATCCGGCAGGGCCACGCATCGGGGCCCGCCGCGCCGCGCTAGCTAGGGAGCGGGGCGCGGCGGCGCCGGCGGCACGGCCATCGTGCCCTTGGGCTCGTTCGCGCCGTGGTGGCACATCACGCAGGTGGCCTTGTCATACTCCTCGTCGAGTTCCTTGACCTTGGAGAGCCTGTCCGTGTTGACGTGATCCGTCATCTCCTGCATCTGCCGCGCGATCCGCTTGTTCTTCTTCGAGTCGTCGTCCCACTTCCCCAGCACGTGGCAGTTGCCGCAGGTCCAGCCGAGGCCACGCCCGTACTGCGTGTCCATGGTCTTGAGGAACTCGCCGGCCGGCACGCTCTTGAGGAGCTTCACGTTCCGGAAGACGGTGCCCGCCGGCTCGTTCTCGCGACCGGCGATGGTGGCCATGATCGAGTCGACGAGGGCGCGACGCACGGTATCCTGCTGCATGGGGTTGGGCGGCACGCGGCGGCGCGCGCCCGCACCACCGGGGCCACCAGGACCGCCCGGTGCCTGCACTGCGGGCGCGGTGGCCACGCCCCCTCCGGCGCGGCCCTCCGGCGTCGGGGATGTGCCCGGCGGCGTCGGCGAGCACGCGATGGCGGCGAGCGCGAGTGAGGCGAAGACGGCGACAGTCCGCATGACAACTCCGAGAGGGTGAGGCGCGGCGTGGAGCCGCGGCGAGATAGTTACGCCTGACGCGCCTTCACCGCTGGCGCGGGTGCGCGCGCGTCGCGTGCAACGAATGCGCGTGACGAACGGTATAATGGGTGTCCGCACGACCGTCGTCACCCGCGGCGCCGTCCGCGACCCTCCGTGTCCTCGCACCCGAAATCCCGCCTTTCTCCATGTCGCTGACCACCCCCGTCGTCGCCCAGCCTGCGTCCGATTGCATGGCCTGCCCCGTGGACCCCGCGCGCCGCGAGTTCCTGAGGAGCGCCACCGTGGCCGTTGCCGCCGCGCTTGCCGGACTCGGTGCCACACCGGCCGTGTCCTCGGCGCTCCCCGTCTCGGCGGTGCAGGGCGTGCGCAGCGCGCGCGGCGTCGTGAAGTACCCGATCCCGGCCGCCGACAGCGTGCTGATCGACAAGGACAACGAGGCGATTCTCGTCCGCTGGCAGGGTCAGATGATGGCGTTCGCGCTCGCCTGCCCGCACCAGAACACGGCGCTGCGATGGAGCGAGGCGGACAAGCGGTTCATCTGCCCCAAGCACAAGTCCAACTACACCCCGACAGGCGGCTTCATCGAGGGGCGGGCCACGCGCGGCATGGACCGCCTCGCGATCAGGAAGGTGGGCGCGGAGGTCGAGGTGGACATGGAGAAGCTTTTCCAGGAAGACGAGAGCCCCACCGAGTGGAAGGCGGCGGTCGTGGCGGTCTGAGCCGCCGATGAACCCGCTCGTGACCGGCGCCGACGGCCGCGCCCGTTGCCCCTGGTGCGGCGACCACGCCGACTACGTGGCCTATCACGACACCGAGTGGGGCTTCCCGGTGGAGAGCGAGGTGCGCCTCTTCGAGAAGATCTGCCTCGAGGGATTCCAGGCGGGTCTCTCGTGGCTCACGATCCTGCGGAAGCGCGACAACTTCCGTCGCGCCTTTGCCGGCTTCGACGCCACGAAGGTGGCGCGCTTCACGGCGCGCGACATCTCCCGGCTGCTGGGGGACGCAGGGATCATCCGCCATCGCGGCAAGATCGAGGCGACGATCACCAACGCGCGCGCCTACCTCGACCTGGTGGAGGCGGACGGGTCACTGGCGGCGTTTGCGTGGAGCTTCGAGCCGGCGCGGACCGAGCGACCGGTGGCGCGCACGTGGGACGCGCTGCGGGCCATGAGCACGACCCCGGCCTCGGTGGCGATGTCGAAGGAGCTCAAGCGGCGCGGGTGGAAGTTCGTGGGACCCACCACGGTCTATGCGTTCATGCAGGCGATGGGGCTGGTGAACGACCACCTGGACGGCTGCCACGTGCAGCGCGCCGCCGACCGGGCGCGGAAGGCGTTCGCCCGACCGTAGCCGGGCGCGCATCCCGCCGCACCGGGAATTGACGCGGCCCGCGACGCGCGGTATTCCATCGGGATGCGCCCCTTCCCTGCCCTCGTCCTCACGACGCTCGCCGTCCCCGCTGCGCTCTGCGCGCAGGCCCGGCGCGCCGCGCTCCCCACCGCCGACCTCGTGGTTCGCCACGCCGCCATCTGGACGGTGGACCCCACACGCCCGCGCGCCGAGGCGCTCGCGGTGCAGGGCGATTCGATCGTGGCCGTGGGCACCGACGCCGAGATCGCGCCGCGCATCGGGACGCGCACCCGCGTGATCGACGCGAAGGGGCGCACGGTGCTCCCCGGCTTCACCGATACGCACGTGCACTTCCTGTCGGGCTCGCTGGGGCTCACGCGCGCGAACCTCGAGGGCGCGAAGGACGTGGCGGACCTGCGCACGCGGCTCACCGCCTACCGGGCCACGCATCCGGGCACGGCGTGGGTGCTGGGGCGCGGGTGGAACTACGCGATGTTCGGCGCCGAGGCCCTGCCCCACAAGAAACACCTCGACGACCTCTTTCCCGACCGGCCGGTGCTGCTCTCCGGATACGACGGGCACACCAGCTGGGCCAACTCGAAGGCCCTGGCGCTCGCGGGGATCACCCGGACGACACCGGACCCGGCCAACGGCGTGATCGTGCGCGACCAGTCGGGGGAGGCCACCGGCGCGCTCAAGGAGAAGGCGACGGCCCTCGTGTCCCGCCTCGTGCCGTCCCCCACGCGCGCGGAGCAGGTGCAGGCCCTGCTCGCCGGCATGAAGCACGCCTCCGCGTTCGGCGTGACGCGCGTGCACAGCGCGGGCGGCGATTTCGACGTGCTGCCGGTGCTCGACTCGCTGCACAAGGCGGGAGGGCTCACCCTCCGGTTCGACATCGGCTACTTCGTGGACCCGCCGGCGCTGCGCGCGCAGGACCTCGCGAAGATCGAGGAGGCCCGCACGCGCTACACCGGGGCCTGGGTGGCGGGGGGGATGGTCAAGCTGATGATCGATGGCGTCATCGAGTCGCACACGGCGGCCATGCTCGCTCCGTACAGCGACGACCCGACGACGAGCGGCGCGATGTTCTGGAAGGCGGACGCGTTCGCCGACGCCGTGAAGGTGCTCGACGGGCGCGGCGTGCGGATGATGACGCACGCGATCGGCGAGCTGGGCGTGCGCACCGTGCTCGACGCCTACGCCGCAGCCGCCGCGGCCAACGGCACGCGGGACCGGCGGAACCGGGTGGAGCACATCGAGACGGTGGCGGCGAGCGACATCGTGCGGTTCGGGAAGGACGGGGTGATTGCCGGCATGCAGCCGCTGCATGCGTACCCCGACGTGAACACCACCGACGTCTGGGCACGCAACATCGGGCCGGAGCGCGCCTCGCGCTCGTGGGTGTGGAAGCGCCTCTCGGCGGGCGGTGCGCGCCTGGCGTTCGGCAGCGACTGGCCGGTGGTGACGCTCAATCCCTGGCCGGGGGTTCAGGTCGCGGTGACGCGCACCACGGAGACCGGACTGCCGCCGGGCGGTTTCGTTCCGTCGGAGAAGCTCGCCGTCACCGACGTGATTGCGGCATACACGATGGGCGCGGCGGTCGCCGGTGCGCGCGAGCGGCGGGAGGGTTCCCTGACCGTCGGCAAGGTGGCCGACCTGATCATGCTCACGCGCGACCCCTTCACCGCCACGCCGGCCCAGCTGGCCGAGCTGACGGTCGCGCTCACGGTGGCAGGCGGGCGGGTGGTGTTCGAGCGCCGATAGGCAGTAGTGTTCAAGGGTCCACCGCAATCGGTCATCCTCCACCTGGCTCGAGCACCCCATGGTCAAGGTCACACGGCGAGGCGCGATCCTGCGCTTCGAGATCGAAGGCTTCGACAAGATCCTCGCCCTCAAGGGCAACCTCGAGATTCCGCTCGCGCACGTGACCAGTGCGCGGCACGACCCGGACGCCGCCAAGGGGTGGTGGCACGGCGTGCGACTGCCGGGGACGGACCTGCCGGGCATCGTGACGGCGGGATCGTTCTACCAGAAGGGGCGCCTGGTCTTCTATGACGTCCATCATGCCGAGCAGGCGGTGGTGGTGGAACTGGCGCACGAGGACTACGACCGGCTGATCGTCGAGGTACGCGACCCGGCAGCGACGGTCGAGATGATCACCAGCGCGATCGGCAGCCGATAGGCAACGCAGCGTGCGCGCGGCCCGGATCGCCCTTCCCGATCGCGTGCGTCGCGAACCGAACCCGACATGACGGCACGGAGCCGCCCGACGCCTCGACCGCCTCGGGCGCGCGAGCTCGTGGCGCGCCTGCGGGCGCTCGGCCACCCGGCACGGGCCGCGTTCGCCTTGCGGTACTTCAAGACCGCACCGGGCGAGTACGGCGCGCATGACCGGTTCCTGGGAATCCGGGCCGCGGTGATCCACGCCGAAGTGCGGGCCGCCCGGGGGATCACGCTCGACGAACAGGTCAAGCTGCTGGCGTCGCCGTGGCACGAGGCGCGGCTCGTGGCCCTGCTGTGCATGGTGCAGGGCTACGCCCGCGGCGACGCCGAGGAGCGAGCGGCGACGCATGCGGCGTACCTCGCGAATCTCTCGCGCATCAGCAACTGGGACCTGGTGGACTGCTCGGCTCCGCACGTGGTGGGACGGCACCTGCTCGACCGCTCGCGCGCGCCCCTCGATCGCCTGGTACGTTCGCCGGTGCTCTGGGAACGGCGGGTGGCGATCGTGGCCACGCAGGCATTCATCCGTGCGGGCGAGGTGGCACCGACGCTGCGGCTTGCCGGCCGCGTCCTGGGCGACCCCGAGGACCTGATCCACAAGGCGTCCGGGTGGATGCTGCGCGAGGCCCTCCAGCGCGATCCCCCGGCCGTCCGGGCGTTCCTCGACACGCACGCCGGGACCATGCCCCGCACGATGCTGCGCTACGCGATCGAGCGCCTCCCGCCGACGGTCCGGGCGCGGTACCTCGCGGTGCGTGGCGCCGCGCGTCGTCCGGTGGCAAGTTGAACCTCCCATGACCCTTCCACGTCACGCCGCCTCGTGTTCCCCGGTGATCGCCGTCGCCCTGCTGGCGCTCGCCCTCGCCGGCCGCCCCGCTCAGGCGCAGCGCGCGGGCGCGCGCATCACGACCAAGCCGGCGCCGAAGGCCGAGCTCGAGCTGCCCCCCGTGCCGGACAGCATCGCCGTGCTCGACGTGATCCGCGCGTACAGCAGCGCCCTCATGGGGGCGCCGCCCGATCCGAACAAGGCGGCGATCCTGTTCGCCCCGGACGGCGAGATGCTCCCGCCGGGCGTGGCGCCGGTCGTCGGGCCCGACGGGGTTCGCGAGATGCTCGCCGGCTTCGGCAAGGTGGTGGTGGAGAAGGCGACGATGACCCCCGCCGCGATGACGATGCTGGGACGAAGCGGCGTGGTGTGGGGCGCCTACCAGCAGCGCGTGACCGCCGCCGGGCAGCCGACGATGGACGTGTACGGTCGCTTCGTGTGCGAGGTGGTCAAGCAGCCGTCGGGCAAGTGGCTCATCCGTCGCCTGCTCGTCCAGCCGTCCTGAACGGGCCGAGCACTCCGTGCCAACCCGGACCAAGACCGTTGACCAGTACCTGGCCAGCCTACCAGCCGATCGCCGGGAATCGATCGCGCGCGTGCTCACCGTGGTGCGGCGCAACCTGCCGGGCGGCTACGAGGAAGTGATGAACTGGGGGATGGTGTGCTGGCAGGTGCCGCTCACCCGGTATCCGAACACCTACAACGGCTATCCCCTCATGCTGGCCGCGCTGGCCTCGCAGAAGAGCCACAGCGCGCTCTACCTCACGGCGGTGTACGGCGAACCCGCGCTCTCGGCCTGGTTCCACAACGAATACCGACGCTCGGGCAAGCGGCTCGACGCCGGCAAGTCGTGCGTGCGCTTTCGCACCGCCGACGACCTGCCCCTGGAACTGATCGGCCGCACGATCAAGCGGGTGAGCGTGGCGGGCTACCTCGCGATGTACGAGCGCACGAGGACGGCCACGGGGAAGGAACGCGCCGTCGCGGCGCGGGGGACGCGCGCGGTGGCCGAGAAGGGCGCGCAGCCGGTCGCAGCGGTGGCGACGACACAGGCGGCGACGAGCCGGATGAAGCACGTCGTGCGCCGGGCCTCCGCGGCTCCGGCCAAGCGGGCCACGAACGCCGCGGTCCCCGTGAAGACGGCGACCAAGGCGCGCCGGACGCCGAAGAAGCAGGCCGGTGCCGCGAAGCGTTCCCCGGCGAAGCCGCGCAACACGGCTGCCCGCAAGAAGGCCGCCGCACGCCGCAAGAGCGCGCGCTGACCCTGTCACTCCCCGTGACACCATGACGAAGATCGGCGTTCTCGGCTCCGGCAGCGTCGCGCAGACGCTGGCCGTGGGCGCCAAGATGGAGCAACTGCAGGCGGCGTTCGGCGCTGCACGGTTCGTGAACCGGCGCGAGGCCGTCAGGGCGGCCCGGCGCGCGAGGCTCGCTCGTCGGCCAGCACGCGCTCGATGCGGCGGTCGGGCGCAATCCAGAGGACGGCCACCACGACGAAGAGCAGCTGCGAAATGGCCGTGTGAACGAAGGCGAGCGGAATTGCCGCCACGTACAGCGCCAGGGAGACCTTCTCCTTGCGGCCGCTCTCGATGGCCCGCGCCAGCACCGACTCGCGGCCATGGTGCGCCAGCAGCGTCAGCTGCAGCACCGAGAAGGCAATGGCACAGCCGAGGAGCACCGCGCCGTACAGCGCCACCGGCACCGACTCGCGGTGGTGCGCGCCCATCCAGTTGGTGACGAACGGGATGGTGGACAACCAGAACAGCAGGTGCAGGTTGGCCCACATGGCCCAGCCACTGACGGAGTGCACCGCCTGCATGAGGTGGTGGTGGTTGTTCCAGTAGATGCCGACGAAGACGAAGCTGAGCGCGTATCCGAGGAACAGCGGGAGCAAGGGTGCGAGGTCGGCGAGCTGGCTCCCGTTGGGAACCTTGAACTCGAGCACCATGATCGTGATGATGATCGCGATCACGCCATCGGAGAACGCTTCGAGGCGACCCTTGTGCATGCGATTCAGGGGGCGGGAGGGTGGTCGTGGCCGGGCAGCTCCGCTTCGGCCTCGATCTCCACGAGGAACTCGTCGCCGACGAGGCGCGCCTCGACGAGGGTGTTGGCCGGGGTGATCTCGCCGAACCGCTCGCCGTGCGCGCGGGCAACGGCCTCCCAGTGGGCCACGCTCGACACGAACACCCGCGTGCGCACCACGTCGCGCAGCGTGCCGCCGAGCGACTCGATGGCGCCCTCGAGCTTGTCGATGGCGAAGTGCGCCTGCGCGTGCGCGTCAGTGCCGCCGATCAGCCGGTCACGATGCGAGGCCGTGGTGCCCGAGACGTGGATGCGCGACCCGACGCGCACGGCACGCGCGTAGCCGTAGGTGGTCTCCCACGTGGTGCCGCTCTTCACCTGCGCGCGAGCGTGCGGCCCTTCGGCTACGCGATAGGGCGTGGGGAAGCTGGCGAGATGGTGGCAGGGAGTTCGAACCGTATTCGAGGCTGTATTTGACTTCAAAGCTGTCGGCTGGCAGCTTGCCGGGCTTACGGACTGGGACGAACCCGGCGTTTAACCTG
>JANLSF010000320.1:0-3527 GCA_031362285.1 Gemmatimonadota bacterium
CACCGTGGATGAGGCGCCGTAGGTCATGAGCCGATTCCGCGCGCTCTTTCCCGGCGGTCGGCCGGTGATCGGCATGATCGCCCTGCCGCCGCTGCCGGGCTATCCCGCCTTCACGAGCATTGAGGCACTGGTCGAGGTGGCGCTCGCCGACCTCGCGGCGCTCGAGCAGGGCGGCGTGGACGGCGCCCTGATCGAGAACGACTTCGACCAGCCGCACACCCTCGTGGGCGGTCCCGAGATCCACGCGGCCATGACGCGCGTCACGCGCGAGGTGGTCGCGCGGGCACGGGTGCCCATCGGCGTGGAGGTGCTGCTCAACGACTGGCGCGCGTCACTGGCGATCGCCGCCATGACCGGCGCGCGGTTCATCCGCATGGACTTCTTCGTGGACCGGGTGCTGACCAAGTGCGGCCCGTTCGAGCCGGAGCCCGAGGCGGTGCTCGCGTACCGGAAGCTGATCGGCGCCGAGCAGGTGCAGCTGTACGCCGACCTGCAGGTGAAGTACAGCACCATGATCGGTGGCCCCAAGCCGCTCGGGCTCTCGGCGCGCGAGGCGCAAGCGGCCGGCGCCGACGCGGTGATCGTCACCAGCCACCAGACCGGCATCGGTCCCTCGAGCGACGACCTGCGCGCGGCCCGCGCCGGCGCGCTCCCCATCCTGATCGGCAGCGGACTCACGCCGGCGAACGCGGGCGCGCTCATGCCGCTCGCCGACGGGGCGATCGTCGGCACCGCGCTCCGAAGCGGCCCCGATCACACCGACCGCGTGGTGCGTTCACAGGTCGAGCGCCTCGTGCAGGCGGTGCGCGCGGTGGCTTCGGCATGACCGTGGCGCCTGCGCTGCAGCGGCGGCTCGGGCTGGCCGCGGTGGTCGCGCTCGTGGCCGGCAACATGCTCGGCTCGGGCGTCTTCTTCACCCCCGGTGAGCTCGCGGCCGTGGCGCAGCATCCGTGGCAGGTGCACTTCATCTGGGCGCTGTGCGGACTGATCACGCTGTGCGGCGCGCTCACGCTGGCGGAGTTGTGCCGCATCCTGCCGCAGGCGGGGGCGAGCTACCACATCCTGCGCGAGGGGTTCGGTCCGCTCTGGGGGTTCCTGCTGGTGTGGATGGAGCTGTGGATCAGCGGGCCCGGGTCGGTGGCGGGCATCGCCATCGTGTTCGGGGAGTTCATGCAGCGCGCGCTGGGGAGCGGCGTGGCGGTCGCCCCGCTGTGGTGGGGGATCGGGGCGATCGTGTTTTTCACGGCGATCAACCTGGCCGGGGTCACGTGGGGCGGCTGGGTGCAGGTGCTGGTGACGACGGTGAAGATTGCGGGAATCGTGGGACTGGTGGCCGGCGCCTTCCTGTTCGCGGCCCCGGCCGTGGCGGTGAGCGTGGTGCCGGCGCCGGAGACCGCGGGTGTTGCGGCCACGTCCGGCAGTGACGTGCTCGCCCTCTTCCGCTTTGCGGGCCTCGGCGTGGCGGCTGTCCTGTTCACCTATGACGGATGGATCGACGTGTCGCACGTGGCGGGTGAGGTACGGCGCCCCGAGCGCGACCTGCCGCTCGGCTTGGGCCTCGGTGTGGGCGCCCTCACCCTGCTCTACGTGGTGGTGAACATCGCCTACCTACGCGTCGTGCCCCTCGAGGCCATGCGGGCGTCACCCACGACCATCGCGGCCACGGTGGCCACCGCGGCATACGGGCCGAGGGGCGGCTCGCTGCTCAACGTGCTCATGCTCCTCTCGATCTTCGGCGCGCTGGGGGGGCTCGTGATGACGCTGCCGCGCCTCTTCTACACGCTGGCGGCGGCGCATGTGGAGACGGCGACCGGGCCGCTGCGCTGGTTCTTCGCGCGGCTGGCCACGGTGTCGCCGCGCACCGCGACGCCGAACGGGGCGATCCTGTTCACGGCCGGCGCGGCCATCGCCGCCCTGGCGTTCTTCGGCTCGTTCTCGCGACTCGTGAACTTCTTCGTCGTGCCGTTCCAGCTGATGAACATCCTGATGGTGGCGTCCATCTTCCGCCTGAGGCCTCGCTCGGCCGGGAGCCCGGGGTTCCGCACGCCGGGGTATCCGGTCACGCCGCTGGTGTTCATCGTCGTGATGGCCGGGCTGCTGGTGAGCGCGATCGTGGCGCGGCCGGTGGACACGTTGATCGGGCTGGCACTCGCGACCACCGGGGTGCCGGTGTTCCTCTGGCTCACGGGGCGGCGGGGGACTCGGGTGGACGCTTCCGAAGCCGCTCGGTAGCTTCGTCGCATCCACTCACGCCGAAAGCTCATCGCATGCCGACGCGCCGTCAGATGCTGCTCGCCCTCGCCTCGGGCGTGGCGGGCATGTCCCTCGGGTCACTGGGGCTCGGCGCCATGACGCCGCCGCGCCCCTCGGTCGACAAGCACCCCGAGCCACGTCCCGGCATCGACGCCTCGAAGGTGCTCGCCACGAGCGCGCTGACCGAGAAGGACGCGGCCCCGGCCTTCGACGATGCGCGCGCGATCCCGCAGATCCTCGACGGCATCCGCTGCCACTGCAACTGCGGCGATGAGAAGGAGAAGTACTCGCTGCTGAGCTGCTACGAGGGCGAGGGGATGGCCCAGCTGTGCGAGATCTGCCAGGCGCAGGCGCGGCTCGCGCGCCGGCTGGTGCGGCTCCGCCGCAGCCTCGCCCAGATCCGCGACGCGATCGACCGCAAGTATCCCGCATGAGGCCTCGCCCCATGACGCCACGCCTGTCGCCCTCCGCGCTCGCGCTCGCGAGCACCCTGCTCGGCGCCCTCATCACGGCACCGGTTGGTGCGCAGGTGCGCGCCAGCGAGCGCGGCACCGTCTCGCAGGAAGTGGACGGCACCGTGATCGCGCTCGACTACGGCCGTCCGCAGCTGCGCGGACGCACCGCCTTTCCCGACGTGATCAAGTGGGGCGACGTGTGGACGCCGGGCGCCAACTGGGCGACGACCTTCGCCGTCAACCGCCCCGTACGCCTCGACGGGCACGAGGTGAAGGCCGGGAGTTACTCGGTCTGGATGGTCCCCGGGCCAAAGGAGTGGACGGTGTATCTGCATGCGCAGGCCCATCGGTTCCATGAGAACCGCCCCAAGGTCGCGGACATGCTGCTAGCGATCCCCAAGGCACCGGTCGTGGCGTCGAACGCCGAAATCCTGTCCTTCGCCTTTCCCGAAGTCGCCAAGACCAGCGCGACCCTCGAGTTCCGCTGGGGGACGGTGTTGCTTCCGTTCCGCATCGACGTGGCGCCCAGCCTCGCGCCAGGCACGGTGACGGTGGCGCAGGCGGCGGACTACGTGGGCACGTACTCCATGATCATGTACGGCGGCGAATCGCACGACAGCACCACGGAGCAGGTGGAAGTCGTGCTCAAGGACGGCCGTCTGCACGGCGTGCCCGCGACCCCCGACATGGAGTTCGCCATCGTGCCGTCCACGACGAAGAAGGGGGTCCACTTCCCGGCCTTCCTCGACAAGGGAGAGATCGTGGACGTCGAGTTGATGACGCCGCTGACCTGGAAGATGAAGGGTGGGCGTGCGGTCC
>JANLSF010000335.1:0-3549 GCA_031362285.1 Gemmatimonadota bacterium
GAGCGCGCCCGTGCGAGTCGCGCCCGCCATCCAGCGGGCGTTTTGAAGTCGGCGCCGGAACGCGCGTGTGATCTCGAGGACGATGTCCTCGATTCCTGCACGCGATGAAGACGAAAAGTGCTCTTCCACATACAATTGCCCCACCGCGTCGCCCAGCGTCGCCTCGGTCGTCCGAACACAACGCACAGCGCGCTCCGGGAGCTCACGTGCGCCGCTTGTGAACCGCGCCGCCTTCGCCATCTCGGCCACGAATTCCGCGCCCAAGTTCGGCGCAGCGAGCCGAATCGCGTGCCACAGCAGGTAGGCCTTGAGTGGTTCGATTCCCTCAGCGGCGATCAGACTGTCCAATCGTGCGAAATAGACAGGATGTGCGATATGGACGGTGTCGGTGGCGGATACACCGACGGCGAGGCGCCACGCGTCAAGTTGCAGTCCTGGGTAGCGTCTGGCAAATGCTGACGTCGACCACTTGTTGGGCGGAGCGTGGTCTGGCGATCCCGGTTCGCGTGCCTCGGCCAAATGCGTTTCAATTCGAACCACGTCGCCCGCCCTCTGCGCGAGAACACTCGAATCCGTGCCCGCGAGGGCCAACAAGCGAGCTACGTGCGCGATATACTCCGCCCGCACGACGCGCATGGCCGAGTCGCGAGCGGTATACGCGCGAGGATTGGGCAGCGACAGGCCACCCTGGCTCAGCGTCAACCACGTGCGGTGTGAATCCGTCGCATCTGGTCCGACTTCAAACTCGAACAGCGGTCGCGCGCCGGCGAGATGCAGAGCGCCAACGCGCCGGAACAGTTCCTCGATCGTGCGCGCGGCCTGAATCGGCGCGATGAGGGCGTTCAGCGCGACGGCACTTTCCCGCTCGGCGCGCGAGGAGTCCATGCACCTCCCGTAGTAGCGACGGGCAATCCTGCCGGCATTCGACGTGGTGTCGGCTCCCTCGAGTGTACGGCGAATCGCGCGATCCTTCGTCGACTGCATGGTCGCAAAGACGCTCGCGATACTGGCCGACGCCGGAATCGTGACGGAGTCGAGCCAACGTCCGTTGACGAAGCGGTAGAAATCCTCGCACGGCGCACAGGTGATATCGTGATCGCCTGGATCGATCAGTCTGGTCGAAGTGGGAGCCTGTTGACCGAAGGCGACTGGCGCCAGCGCCGCCAGACACGCGACCGCAGCGACGCCGCGAAGCGCCTGGCCGACCGAGCGCCGCCCGAACGAGTGCATGGGGGAATTCACAATCTGACTGGGTCGAGGGAAGGCGCCGCCGCGTCCTTGCATATTCAAGGTCATGGGCCACTTTACCAAGTCTTCGTCGGCGAATGGTGTTTTGGCCTCGGTGAACGGCGAGTGGTTCCCGTGACGTCACCGACGCGCCGACACATCTCACAACGCGTCGATGCGCAACGGTAGTGGTGGAATACGGCTTCGGCTGCTCACCATCGTACACCCGTCAGACGGCACCACCTCCGCCAGCCCGCCATCCAGCATCCGAACGCGCTGAATGAAACGAACGCTGATCACGCAGGAACGATGGATCCGCAAGAACCCATCGTCTGCCGGCCGGATGTCCAGGTCGCTCAGCCGGCGGTGCAGCAGATACCGTCGCCCGCCGGAAAGGCCCGGGTCCCTGAGATCTCCTCCAGTCCACCTCTCGTTGTGACACCCCTCGGGGACGCGCTCCGAACGGCCCACGAGGCGCACCAGTGGGGCGAAGGGCGCACCGCCGCCCGTCAGCGCTCGCGTACTCGGCCCGTTCGCGGCGCTCGGGCGGGCCCGTGCAGCCCGAGCGCTGTCTCGATACGGGAGCGAGGTCAACTCCCCTACGGCACCACCCGCACCTTCGGCGCCTCCTTCCCGACCGCCCCAATCCCGGCGTCCCACAGCTTCCGGTTGAGCGCCGGGATCTCCTCGCTCACCATCGCGTCCGACCGCGCCTTGAGCGCCGCCCACGCCTTGTCGAGGTCCACTCGGCGGTCCCGTGTTGACTGGTTCACCCGGGGCAGGTCGCTGTCGGTCTGGTTGATGAGGAAGATGTAGTGCGCGGTGAACTTCTGGGGGAAGTTCTCCACGTCGTCGTACACCTTCGTCCGACGCTGGATCATCTCCTCATCCCACGCCTTGAGCTTGGCCAATAGCGCCGCTCCGTCGCGCTTGATGGCGGCATGCGTGTCGCCCGAGGGAAGATCCGCGAGCACCAACGCCAGCCGTTCCTGCAGCGGGTACAGCTGGTTGACGGTTTGGTGCATCAGGGTGAACTCGCGCTCCATCGCGGACATGAAGGCATCGTACTCCGCGTACGCGGCGGCATCGGTCGCATACAGCGGGTTGGCGAGGATCGCGGCGTCGGTGGTGACGGTCCGGCTTCCCAACGTCAGGGTGAACCGGTACGACCCCGGCGACGCCTTGTGTCCGCGATAGTTCGCCTCCATGTGGACGCCGGGCACCCCCGGCATGGTCGCATGCCGGAGATCCCAGACGATCCGGTTGAGCCCCGTGGCGGTGGGGAGCACCGGGTCGGCCGGCGGGGCGCTGCCCCACGTCTTCACGGTCGTGTCCTGCACTGACGAATAGCGCCGGACCAGCGTGCCCGCGGCGTCGCGGACCTCGAGGGTCACGCGCTCGGTCGTGTCGCGCTTCGGCAGCCGGTAGTACAGCACGATGCCGGTCGCCGGGTTGACCCCCCGGGTCAGGTCGGCACCAGTGAACGACTCATTCGACTGATCCAGTTCGCTGCCACTGTTCGTCAGCCACGTGTCCGCGGGACGATAGAGCGCCAGGTCGGGACCATCGGCGCGATACTGCCGGAGCAGCGTCAGGTCGTCCAGCACCCAGATCCCGCGCCCCGCAGTGGACGCGATCAGGTTGCCGCGATGGATCTTCAGGTCGGTGATCGGCGTGACGGCCAGATTGCGCTGGAACGGCGACCAGTCCTTCCCGCCGTTCCAGGAGATGTACAGCCCCAGCTCGGTGCCCGCGAAGAGCAGGTCCCGCCGCACGTCGTCTTCCCTCACCACCCGGGTGAACGCATTCGGCGCGATGCCAGCATTGATGCGCGTCCACGTCTGGCCGTAGTCCGTGGTCTTGTAGAGCCCTGGCGTCTGATCGTTGAGCTTGTAGCGCGTGGTCGCGATGTACGCCGTGCCCTTGTCGAACGGTGACACCTCGATGGCGTTGATGAGGCACTCGGCGAGCCCCTTGGGCGTCACGTTCTTCCAGGTGACCCCGCCGTCGCGCGTCAGGTGGACCAGCCCGTCGTCGCTCCCCGTCCAGATCACGCCGCGCTCGTGGGGTGACTCCACCACGTAGGCCAGGGTGCCGTAGTTCTCGGCGCCCACCCCCTCGTTGGTGTAGGGGACGCCGGCGGTACCCTGCTTGTCCTTCTCGTTCCGGGTCAGGTCGGGGGAGACTTCCTTCCAGGTCTTGCCGAGGTCGGTCGTCTTGAGGAGGACCTGGGCGCCATGATAGAAGGTGTTCGGCTCGTGCCTGCTCCAGATGATCGGCGCGTTCCAGTTGTAGCGGTACTTCATGTCCTTCGCGTCCATG
>JANLSF010000348.1:0-3402 GCA_031362285.1 Gemmatimonadota bacterium
GGCCAGCGCCATCCGCTCGCCGGTGATGGCGCTCACGAGTTCGGTGCCGGTGCCGCCACCCTCGACCCACTGGCCGAGGACATAGTTCTGGAGTCGCATCTATGAGTTCTCCGTCACGTACGGGACTTGGAGTCGTTCCACGTCTTGTAGCTCAGTTCCTGCTGCTCCGCGCGATCCTTCGGCACCTCGCGCAACGGCTGCACCGGCTTCATGGTGGCATGGTACGCCGCCGGGAGCTTCTGGTAGAGCGCCGTGCCTTCCGTCTTCCACGCGAGCATCTCGTCGCTCACGTCCTTGATGATCCTGCCGGGGTTCCCCACCACCACCTTCCGGGCGGGGATCTCCATCTTCCCCGGCACGAAGGTGAGGGCGCCGATGATGCACTCGGGGCCCACCACGGCGTGGTCCATGACCACCGCGTTCATCCCCACGAGGCTGTTCCGCCCGATGCGCGCGCCATGGATGATGGCGCCGTGCCCGATGTGCGCACCGGCCTCGAGCACGGTGGTGACGCCCGGGAAGGTGTGGATGGTGCAGTTCTCCTGCACGTTGGCGCCATCCTCGATGATGATCCCGCCGATGTCGGCGCGGATGGCCGCCCCCGGCCCCACGTAGACGTCGCGCCCGATGATCACGTTGCCGATGACGGCCGCGAGCGGATGCACGAACGCGCTCTCGTGCACCACGGGCACGAAGCCGTTGAACTCGTAGCAGCCGCTCCCCTGCGCGTTGGCCGTGCTCACACCCGCTCCAGCACCGCGGCCATTCCCTGCCCCACGCCAATGCACATGGTCACCAGCGCGTAGCGCCCGCCGGTCACCTGCAGCTCCATGGCCGCGCTCAACGCAAGCCGGGCGCCGCTCATCCCCAGCGGGTGCCCCAGCGCGATCGCGCCGCCGTTCCGGTTCACGCGCGGGTCGTCGTCCTGCACCTTCAGCTCGCGCAGCGACGCCAGCACCTGCGCGGCGAACGCCTCGTTGAGCTCGATCACGTCCAGTTGGTCCGCCGTGATCCCGGCCATCGCCATCGCCTTCCGCGAGGCGGGCACGGGGCCGATCCCCATCACGCGCGGCTCCACGCCGGCCGCCGCCCAGCTCACCATCCGGGCAATCGGCGTGAGCCCGTGTCGCGCGCATCCCGCCTCGGAGGCCACGAACATCGCGCAGGCGCCGTCGTTGAGCCCGCTCGAGTTGCCGGCCGTCACCGAGCCATGGCCGTCGTGCCGGAAGGCAGGCTTGAGCTTGGCGAGTCCGTCGAGCGTCGTCTCGGGGCGCAGGAACTCATCGTGCTCCACGATGGTGGTGGCGCCCTTCTTCCCCGTCAGGTGCACCGGCACGATCTCGCGCGAGAGGCGCCCGCTGGTGCGCGCGGCCGCCGCCTTCTGCTGCGACCGCACGGCGAACGCATCCTGGTCCTGTCGCGTCACGTGGAACGCCGCGGCCACGTTCTCGGCGGTCACGCCCATGGGATCCACGCCGAACTTGGCCTCGAACGCGGGGTTGATGAACCGCCAGCCGAGCGTCGTGTCGTACAGCTGCGCATCGCGCGCCCAGGCGTGAGCGGCCTTGGCTATCACGTACGGCGCGCGCGTCATGTTCTCCACGCCGCCGGCCACGTACAGGTCCCCCTCGCCGTTCCGCACACCGCGCGCCGCGCTGACCGCCGCCGAGAGCCCCGAGGCGCACAGCCGGTTCACCGTCTCCCCGGGCACGCTCATGGGCAGCCCGGCCAGCAGCAGCGCCATCCGCGACACGTTCCGGTTGTCCTCGCCGGCCTGGATCGAGCAGCCCATCACCACGTCGGTGATCAACTCCGCGTCCACCCCGTGATGGTGCGTCATGAGGCCGCGGATCGCGTGCGCCGCGAGGTCGTCGGTGCGAACCGTTGACAGGGCGCCACCGAAGGCGCCGATCGGCGTGCGCACACCACCGGCGATGAAGGCTTCGCTCATGCTGGATCCTCGGGAAGGTGCGGGGTCCGCGTCTTGTACACGGTCCCCTTGAACGTCGCGATCAGCGTGCCGTCCTGCCGGGTCACGTCCACGCGATAGAACGCCAGGCGGTCGGTGCCCGAGTCCTCGCGCGCCGTGGCCGTGAGCAGGTCGCCCACGCGCGCCGGTGCCGGGTAGCTGATCTGGTTGTCGATGCTCATGGCCACGTTGCCCTGCGTGTTGCTGGCAAAGGCGAAGGCCGAATCGGCGAGGGCGAAGGTCACGCCGCCATGGCAGACGCCGAAGCCGTTCAGCATCTCGGGGCGCACGCGCATGGTGCAGGTGATGGCCGCGGGCGCAATCGACGTGATCGTGATCCCCAGCCACCGGCTGAACGCGTCCCGTTCCACCATGTGCGCCACCACCCGCTCGGCGCCGGCCTGCGCAGCCTCGGGGGAGAGGGGCGGACGCTTGGGCAGCTTCGTGCTCATGCGAGGGCGCTCGCGCCGGTGGCGGCCAGGCGTCGCAGCAACACGCTCGGCCGGTAGCGATCCTCGGCGTAGGCGGCCTGCAGTGCCTCGAGGCGGGAGAGCACCTGGGCGGCGCCGATCTCGTCGCACCAGGCGAGCAGCCCCTTGGGGTAGTTCACCCCCTGCTGCATGGCCACTTCGATGTCGGTCGCCGAAGCCACGCGCAGGTATCTCGCGTCGAGCGCCTCGTTGATGAGCATCGTGAGGATGCGGTCGCGCACCTGCGCACCCAGCGCCTCGTCGCGCACGGGCTCCGGCTTCACGGCGCCCTCGGCATAGTCGTAGAAGCCGCGGCCACTCTTCTTGCCCAGCCAGCCCGCCTCGGTGAGGCGCCGCTGGGTGAGGGAGGGCCGATAGCGCGGGTCGAAGAAGAAGGCCTCGAACACCGACTGGGTGACGGCGAAGTTCACGTCGAGCCCGATCAGGTCCATGAGTTCGAACGGTCCCATGCGGAAGCCCGCCTCGCGCATGGCCCAGTCGATGGTGGCGGCGTCGGCAATCCCTTCGTCGTGGATGCGCAGCGCCTCGCCGTAGTAGGGGCGCGCAATGCGATTGACGATGAACCCCGGCGTGTCGGAGGCCATCACGGTGGTCTTGCCCCAAAGGTCCACCAGTCCCTTGGCCGCAGCCACCACGCCGCGGTCGGAGCCCATCCAGGGGATGATCTCCACCAGCGGCATGACCGGCGCGGGGTTGAAGAAGTGGATGCCGCACACGCGCGCGCGGTGCTTGCAGCCGCCGGCAATGGCGGCGATCGAGAGCGAGGAGGTGTTGCTGGCGAGCACCGCCGTGGGCGCGACCACCGCCTCGAGCGCCGCGAAGGCTGCCTGCTTGACCGGCAGCGACTCGACAATCGCCTCGATCACGAGCCCACACGAGGCGAAGGCGCTCATGTCGGCGCCGCTCGCAAAGGTCATCTCCTCGAGGGCGCTCACCGCACCG
>JANLSF010000378.1:0-2500 GCA_031362285.1 Gemmatimonadota bacterium
GGTGAGCGTTCCCTCGAGGTCGACGGGCGCGAGCAGCAGGTCGCAACCGGCGACAAGCGCCATCACCGCCGCCTCAGCTTCCGTAGCGCCATCGAGCACGCCTGCCATGTCGAGGGCGTCGGTGACAACGAGACCATCGAACCCCATCGCGGTGCGGAGCATGCCGCCGATGATGTCGCGCGAGCAGGTCGCCGGTGCGCCGCTCGGGTCGAGCGCCGGATACGACACGTGAGCCGTCATGAGGGCGGCGACCCCAGCGTCCATCGCCGCGCGAAACGGCACGATGTCCGCCTCTCGCAGCTCGTCGTCGCTTGCGTCCACGCGCGGCAAGGTGAGGTGCGAGTCGGCGGTCGTGCGTCCATGACCGGGAAAGTGCTTGGCGGTGGCGAGCACCCCTTCACTCTGGCACGCCTCGATCCAGCTGCGCGCCAATGCGGCCGTCGCCGCGGGGTCGTTGCCAAAGGCCCGTGTGCCGACGATCGGATTGCCGGGGTCGAGGTCGAGGTCGCAGACGGGTGCGAGTACCCAGTTCACACCGAGGGTGCGCGCCTCCTTGGCGGTGAGGCGCGCGGCGCGACGGATGGCGTCGGGATCACCGAGCGAGGCGAGCGCGCCCAAGGGCGGGAGCCCCGTGGCGCCGATGAACTGCTGGCCGGCGCCGCGCTCCATGTCGGCGGCAATGAGGAGCGGGGTCTTGCTCCGCTTGCGCAGGTCACGCGTGAGGGCGCGCACCGCCTCGGGCTCGCCGCCGTAGAGGACGAAGCCGCCGATGCCCGCCGCGAGGGCACGGTCGATCATCGGCTTGTCGGCCTCGAAGCCGCCGGCGGCGCGCCAACGAATGGCTGGAATGAGCAGTTCAGCGAGCTGGAGGTTCATGCGGGATTCGGAGGGCCTCACGCCGGGGTGAGGGCGCCGAGGATGCGCGGGCCGCGCGCGCCGGTGGCGCCAGGCACGTTGCCGGGGCGACGTTGCAGGTGCAGCCACCCCATGAGGGCGAAGGCGACGCTTTCCTTGGCCTCGCCGTCGAAGAAGAGGTCGTCGAAGCGGCGGAGCCGGCGCGGCGCGATGGCGTGTGCGAGGGCATCCATGAGGGCGGGATTGCGCGCCCCGCCGCCGGAAGCGACCACCTCGTTCACCGGCTCCGCCACGAAGCGATTGAAGGCATCGGCAATCGAGCGCGCGGTGATGGCGATGGCCGTGGCGATCACGTCGTTGGGGGTGCAGCCCGGCTTCGCGGCCATGCAGTCGGCCCAGAGCGCGTTGGCGTAGGCGGAGCCGAACCGTTCGCGGCCGGTGGTCTTGGGCGGCTCGAGCGCAAACCACGGATCGGCGAGGCGCGACGCCGCCACCGATTCCACCACGGAGCCGGCGCGGGCCATCGCGCCGTCCACGTCATAGGGGAGGTCGGGGCGGGCGCGGCGCGCGATGAGGTCCACGATGGCCATGCCAGGGCCGGTGTCGAGGGCGCGCACGCTCTCGAGCACGCCGCCCGGCGGCACCACCGTGAAGTTGGCCATGCCCCCCAGGTTCTGCAGCGCACGCCAATCGGCGCCGGCAAAGAGCATGGCGTCGGCAATGGGAACAAGCGGCGCACCCTCGCCGCCGGCGGCCATGTCGCGCACCCGGAAGTCACTGATGACGTCCACGCCGGTGCGCTCGGCGATGACGGCGGCGTTGCCGATCTGCCAGGTGGCCACGCGCGGCTCATGCCAGATGGTCTGCCCATGCGAGCAGATGGCGCCAATGTCGCCCTTGGACACGCCCGCCTCGGCGATCGCCTGCACGGCGGCGTCGGCCAGACGGTGCCCGAGGGAGAAGTCGAGGGTGGTGAGCTCGGCGAGCGACGCGCGGCCGCCCATGGCGTGCTCAAGCTCGGCGCGCTCTGCCGGCGTGTAGGCGCGCTGCGTGAAGCCGATGAGGTCGGCCTTGAGGGGCGGCTCGGTGAAGCGCACCACGGCGGCGCTGATCCCATCGAGGCTCGTGCCCGACATCAGCCCCACCATCACCGACTTGACCGACGCGCTCATGCGCTGCCCACCGGGGGCGGCTCGGTGCCGAGCACGCGACGGATGACGCCGCCGCCGGTGGCGATGGCGGCGTCGGCGGCCGCCGCATCGACGCCCATGGCCTGCATCACGATGGCGCGCTTGACCTGGCCGCCGGCGCGCGCGAGGAGGGCGTGCGCGTCATCGCGGCTCATGGCGCACACCTCCATGACGATGCGCTCGCTCCGGTCGGTGAGCTTCACGTTCGACGCCTTGAGGTCGACCATGAGATTGCCGAACGTCTTGCCGACGCGGATCATGGCGCCGGTGGTGATCATGTTCAGCACGAGCTTGGTGGCGGTGCCCGCCTTGAGGCGCGTCGACCCGGTGACGACCTCGGGGCCGGTGACGGGCACGATGGCGACATCCACCGTGGCCACGAGTGCGGCCGAGAGCGGCGAGCAGGCGATCATCCCCGTGCGCGCGCCGAGCGCGCGGGCGCGCGCGAGCGCACC
>JANLSF010000398.1:0-3359 GCA_031362285.1 Gemmatimonadota bacterium
GAGGGGTCGCCGCTGGCCGGGCACACGGTGGCCGAGCTGGACACGCGGCAGTACGCAAACCTGCTCGTGCTCGGCGTGCAGATGGCGAACGGCGAGGTGTTGTACCACCCGCCGCAGAGCTACGTGGTGTCGGCGGGGTGCACGCTGATCGTGATGGCGGAATCGGCCGGGGTGCAGCGGATGCAGCAGGCGTTCACGCCGCACCGGGGGAGCGGGGCGGTGAAGGGGTAGGTCGTTCGACGGGCGAGCAACCCCGTGGAAGCGGCGCGGTTTGCCGTCGCGCAGCGTTCTGGTGGCGCGGAACACGCGTCGGCAGCTGTGCACCGCAGTGAGGGTGTCGGCAGCCCCACTCTTCGTCAGCTGGTGTCCCGGATGACGCGCGACCTATCCCGACGCGATGTGTTGCACGTTCTCGGCCTTGCGATCCCAGCCGCCCGCGGCGCGATGGCCATGGCGCGCGCTACGCCAGGTAGCCCACCCGGCACGATCCGGCTGCTGGCGGCGCCGACCCGCCTCTACACGACCGCCGATGCCACCCGCGAACGCACGGAGAGCTGGATCTTCTGGCTGTTCGTGGACACGGACCGGCCGCGCGCGCTCTCGGCGAAGGAGCTCGCGCTCACCTACCGCAGCAAGGGTCGCGCGCTCAAGACCACCTCAGTTGCGGGGGATGCGCTCGCCGCCACCGTCATCGTGCCTCCGGCGGCGCTGCGCAGCTTGGATGGAACGGTCGCATCGCGGCCCATTCACCGTCCGCTGGCGATCCGCGTGCTCTGTCGTGAGCCGATCAGCCTGGCCATCGATTCGCTCGAGGTGAGCCTCATGCTGGCCGAAGACGGCACCACGACTCAGGTGTCGGCGACCTTTCCCGTCGAGCGCTACCGGCAGAAGACGTCGCTCATTCTTCCATTTCGCGGGTGCGGCGTGGTCACGCAGGCGGGGGTGACCAACGGCGGGCACCGCAATCGCAGCGGCCAGTTCGCGGTGGACCTGGTGGGATTGAACGCGGCGTACGCCGTCTACGAGGGCAGTGGGACCACGCGCAGCGCCGACTACGCGGGGTGGGGCCGCCCGATCCTCGCGCCCGCAGCCGGCGAGGTTGTGGTGGCGCGCTCCGACCGCCCCGACCAGCCTGATCCCGAGAGGAGCGATCCCGCGTTCTACGCGAGCGAGTTTCCGCAGGGCGGTGATCCCGGCAATCACGTCGTCATCCAGCACGGCCACGGCGAGTACAGCATGATCGCGCACTTCCAGGCGGGGTCGCTGCTCGTGCGCACCGGCGACCGGGTGACGCAGGGGCAGCCGCTCGGCAAGCTCGGCAGTAGTGGCGATACGGTCACGCCGCACGTGCACTATCAGCTGCAGGACGGTCCCGACTGGCAGTTTGCCGACGGGCTGCCGAGCACGTTCAGCAATGCGCAGGTCGGGCCGCTCGTGCGCGGGGTGTACTTCGAGGCGAGGTGATGTACGGCCGGAGACAGCTCGCGCGCTATGCTACCCGCTCCAACCCCACCGCATCTCCGACCGCAATCACCCCACCGCGCGCCACGGCCGCGCTGAGCGGCAACCGTCCCCCGACGCGCCACCCGTGGCCGCCGCTACTCGTCCCCGGGATGCCGCATGCCGGGCATCGCTGGCCGCGGCTTCGTAGGTGGCGCGCCGACACGGACACCATCTCGGAGCAACTCGGCGTCGGTGGCCTCAACGGCCACGGTGCCGGGGGGATTGGCATACCAGCCCGGATCACCGCCCGTGGGCAACCGCTCGCGGATCTTGAGGATCGTGAACATGCCGCCCATGTCGATGTACCCGTGTGGGCCTGGGCCGCCCAGCATCGAGATCGCTCCCGCGGGACCGCTCATGCCCATCTCGGTCATCCCCCCCATACCCGTCTCGCCCATCGTCATGTAGTCGGGGAGCACCGCCGACACGAGGCCGTCGATCGCCGCAGGGTCGGCGCCGATGAGGTTCAGGCCGCTGTGCCCCATCTGGTTCATCACGTGATGCGTCATGTGGCAGTGCATCGCCCAGTCGCCGGGATTGTCCGCCACGAACTCGACGGTGCGCGTGGTGCCGACGGGGACCAGCACGGTGCTCTCGGGCCACTGGCCCGCCTCGGCGATGTCGCCGCCATCGGTCGCGACCACGCGCCAGCGCAACCCGTGCACGTGGATCGGGTGGTGACTCATGGCGCTCAAGTTGCCGAGCCGAATGCGCACCCGGTCGCCCAACTGCATCTGCAGTGGTTCGGTGGCGGGGAAGGCCTTTCCGTTGAAGGTAAGGATGTTGAAGTCGGTCATCTCGTTCGGGTCGGGCCGGGAGGCGCCGATGGGCACGCGCCATTCCGCCGAGAGGAGCACGAAGTCGCGGTCCGGACGACGGACAGGCCGCCGCGGATGGATCACGAACATCCCCATCAACCCGAGCCCCTGCTGAACCATCTCGTCGTAGTGCGAGTGGTACATGAGGGTGCCATGCTGGCGCAGCGTGAACTCGTACTTGAAGGTGGCGTTCACCGGAATCGGGGCTTGGCTGAGCCCGGTGACGCCGTCCATGCCCGCCGGCAACAGCAAGCCGTGCCAATGCACGCTGGTGGGTTCGGGCAGCAGGTTGGTCACGTAAATGCGGACGCGGTCGCCCTCCACGGCCTCGATCGTTGGCCCGGGCGTGCTGCCGTTGTACCCCCAGCAGGTGACGCGCAGGCCGGGAGCGAACTCGTGCTCGAACCCGGCGGCCACGAGGTGGAAGACCTTGACGCCCTCCACGATCGTCCAGGGCAGGGTGCTGCCATTGGGGGTGATCACCGGGGTGTAGTCGACACCGGGCCGGCCCGGCGCGAGCGGACCCGCGCTCGCGGGGGCGGCCAGCGCCTCCTCGGCCAGCGGGCCAGCGGTCAACGCACTGGCGGCCAAGCTGCCGCCGGCCAGAGCGGCCGCGCCGCGCCGCATGACTTCGCGGCGTGAAAGCGGCGGAGCCGCCGCTGCAGGGTCGTCGTGCATCCGATCGTCTCCCGTGGTCATGGTGGGCCGGGCTCCGGTAACGCACCACCTGCGGCTCGCTCGAGGTCGCTGCGGGCATTCCAATAGTCGCGCAAGGCGTCGAGGTACGACCGGGCGCTGTCGAACTCGGCCTGCTTCGCTTGCAGCAACGCGAAGACGGAGATGTCGTTCACGTTCACGTGTCGCTGGGCCTCCGCGACCACGCGGCGGCGCAGCGGCAGCACCACCCGTCGCAGTTGGCGGGCCCGTTCCCGGGCCGACCGGACCTGCGCCAGACGCACGCGGATCTCGGCATGCACGTCGCCCACCAGCGCATCGTGGCGTGCCACGCGTTCGCGCAGCACGGCGCGCGCGCGCGCC
>JANLSF010000410.1:0-2745 GCA_031362285.1 Gemmatimonadota bacterium
CCGCACGTTTCAGCGCGGCGATTTCCGCGGCGGACGGGACGAGACGCTTCATCTGGGCGGCGCCGCGGCTGGCCCGGCGCGAGTCCTGCTGGTTGGCATGGGACCGGCGACCCATCGGGCGCAGGCGTTTCGTCGCGCCGCATCGCTCGCCGCCCGGCAGGCACAACGCATGGGTGTTGGCCGAATGACGGTCTGGTCCGGCGCCCTTTCCTCAACCGAGATCGAAGGGATCGTCGTCGGACTCAATCACGGCTGCTGGGAGTACACCGACTTGAAGACCCCGCCCCCGGCGGAGGAACGGCGGACACCGCTGACCGGTGCCACGCTCCTTGCGGTCGACGCGAAGACCGCGTCCGCGGCGACGGCGAGTGGGACGGCGATTGCCGAAGGGTATGCGATCGCCCGGCGCTTGGCGATGATGCCGGGCAATGTCTGCACGCCCGACATGCTCGCCGCGACGGCTGGTGATATCTGCAGGCGCCACGGGTTGGAACTGACGGTGCTTGGCCGCAAGGAGATGACGAAGGAGGGAATGGGTTCCTTTCTCTGCGTTGCCACGGGGACGCCAGAGGAACCCAAGCTCATCGGGATGCACTACCGTCACGGGAAGAAGGGCGCTGCTCCCCTGGTGCTGGTAGGGAAGGGACTGTGCTTCGACACTGGCGGCATTTCGATCAAGCCCGCCGAGCGCATGGAGTTCATGAAGTTCGACATGTGCGGCGCCGCCGGCGTGTTAGGCGCGATGGAGGCGATCGCCCGGCTCAAGCTCCGCGTGAACGTGGTGGGACTGATCGGCGCGACCACGAACATGCCGAGCGGCACGGCGATCAACCCGGGCGACGTCGTGAAGGCGATGACGGGCAAGTCGATCGAGATCACGAACACCGATGCCGAAGGGCGGCTCATTCTCGCCGACGTGCTCGGCTACGCGCACCGCTACCACCCGTCGGTGATCATCGATGCGGCCACCCTCACCGGCGCCTGCGTGATCGCGCTCGGGCACCATGCGAGTGGCGCCTTCGGCAACAACGACCGCGTGCTCGACGAGGTCATTGCCGCCGGCAAGCGCGGCGGCGAACAGGCGTGGCCCCTGCCGCTGTGGGATGACTACAAGGACCAGATCAGTTCGGACGTGGCCGACCTCAAGAACACGGGCGGACGCCCGGCGGGCTCGGTGACGGCGGCGCTCTTCCTCAAGGAGTTCATTCCCGAGGGAACGCCGTGGGTGCATCTCGACATTGCCGGCACCGCCTACTCCGAGTCCGATCTTGTGGCGATCCCCAAGGGACCCACGGGAATTCCGGTGGGTACCTTCGTGCACTTCGTGCGAGGACGCGCCACCTGACCCGGATCGCCGTCATCATGCGGCGGGGCGGCCTCGGCCTCTTGGCCGGGGCCGTCTTGCCGTTGTCCCTCTGCGCCGCCCAGCAGGGCGGCCCGCCGCCCAAGGCGCCTCCCGCGGCGACGGCGCCGCCGATCGTGCCGGCCGACACGGCCAAGGCGCGCCTCGACTCGCTCAAGCGAGCCGCCGACGTGCGCGACTCCATCGCGAAGTTCCAGCTCGGGGACACGGTGCGCTCGCCGTTCGCGCACGCCGAGGAGCCGCGATCGACCGACATCGGGGAGCCCTATCGATGGAATCGTGAGGAACTGCTCTCGAGCGGGGCGATGACGCTCGCCGACCTGCTCGAACGCATTCCGGGGGCCACCGGCTTCCGCACGGCGTGGTTCGTGGACCAGCAGTCGGCCGGCTATCTCGGCGACTTTGCCCGGGTGCGTGTCTTCATCGACGGATTGCCGTTCGCGCTGCCGGACCGCGATGGCGGCCGGGTGCTCGACCTGACGGCGATCCAGTTGTGGGCCTTCGAGGGATGCGTGATCGAGCGCGGCGCAGCGGAACTGCGCATCTACCTCCGGTCGTGGCGCTACGACAAGACGATTCCGGATTCGCGCGTGGACGTCTTCACCGGCGACCAGGACGTGAACCTCTTTCGTGGCTTCTTCGCGCAGCGGTTCGGGCCGGGGCTTGGCATCCAGGTGGCCGGCGAGAACCTCAGCCTGTCGAACACGCGCACCGGAGGCGATGGATCGCGCCGTGCCGGGCTGATTCGCCTCGGGTGGGCCGCGGGGCGGTGGAGCGTCGACGTGCTGCACCTGTTCGCCGACAACATCCGCAACTCGCAGGTGCGGCAAAACCCCTTCGATCCCATTCCCGCGCTGCATCCGGGAACGAGCCAGAGCTACCTCCGGGCCGGCTGGGGCGATCCCGACGCCGGCAGTTGGCTGCAGGCGATGGCCGTGACCACGAACTTCGCGCAGCAGTCGGCGGAGCTCAATGCCACCGCGCGCGACACGAATCGCATCTTCGACGACCGATCCGCGATGTACGTGCTGCAGGGCGGCTCGGCGTGGGGCGGCCTCCGCGTGAGCGGTGGCCTGCGCTGGCACTCCGTGCGCGGCGTCAGCTTCACCAGCCCGCACCTGCGGGCCAGCTACGAACGCAGCTGGCTCGCGCTCTCGGCGTACGCCGAGCGGTCACACGAGGACTCCACCACCCACGGCGACATCAGCGTGCGCCTGCTGCCGCGCCCGTGGCTCGCGCTGGCCGGCAGCTATGGCGGCAGCGGGGTGGGGAACCTCACCGGTGGCCGCGTGCGGGGGTATGCCTCGCGAGCCGAGGTGGGGCTGCGGGTGCGAGCGGACCTCTGGCTCAGTGGCGGCGTGCTGGCACGCGACTCACCGTGC
>JANLSF010000441.1:0-4329 GCA_031362285.1 Gemmatimonadota bacterium
ACTGTTGGTTGCTCAAAGTCGCCGACGCGCACCTTCTAGGATCGCCCTTCATGAACCACTCCGAAATCGTCAGCTTCCTCTGGGGCGTCGCCGACCTCGTCCGCGATACCTTCAAGCGCGGCAAGTACCAGGACATCATCCTGCCGCTCACGGTGCTGCGGCGGCTGGACTGCGTCCTTGCCGACAAGAAGGACGGTGTGCTGGCCAAGCAAGCCGAGCTCAAGGGCAAGAAGCTCGACAACCTCGACGCCCAGCTCCGCAAGGCCTCCGGTTTCGCCTTTTACAACACCTCGCGCTACGACTTCGACAAGCTGCTCGGCGACGCCCCGCACCTCGCCGCCAACCTGCGCAACTACATCGCGGGCTTCAGCCCGAACATGCGCGAGGTCATCGAGCGCTTCGACTTTGACAACACCATCTCGAAGCTCGACGAAGCGGGACTGCTCTTTCAGGTGCTGGAGCGCTTCAAGTCGGTGGACCTGCACCCTGATCGCGTGGACAACGCGACGATGGGGACGATCTTCGAGGAGCTGCTCCGCAAGTTCAACGAAGCGTTGAACGAGAATCCCGGCGAGCACTTCACCCCGCGCGACGTCGTGCACCTGAGGGTGGATTTGATGCTCGCCGGCGACGAAGCTCGCATCCGGGGCAAAGGCGTCGTGCGTACGGTGTACGACCCCTGCTGCGGCTCCGGCGGCATGCTCATGATCACCAAGGATCACATCCGCACTGGCATCATCCAGCAAGGGCAGCTGGTCCAGCCTCCCATCAACCCTGACGCCGAACTCCACCTATTCGGCCAGGAAGTGAACCCCGAAACATGGGCGGTCTCCAAGTCGGACCTGTACATGAAGGACCCGACCGGCCGCGACGCGGACCGCATTGCCTACGGGAGTACGCTCTCCAACGACAAGCACAGCGGCGTGGGGTTCGACTACCTCATCGCCAACCCGCCCTACGGCAAGGACTGGAAGGGCGACTCAGACGCGGTGAAGGCCGAGCACGATCGCGGGGCGGCGGGCCGCTTCGGCCCAGGGCTGCCGCGCATCAGTGACGGTCAGCTGCTCTTCCTGCTGCACATGCTGGCGCATACCAAGGACCCCGCCGACGGGGGCTCGCGCATCGCCATCATCATGAACGGCTCACCGCTGTTCACCGGCGATGCGGGAAGCGGGGAGAGCGAGATCCGGCGCTTCATCCTCGAACACGACCTGCTCGACTCGCTCATCGCGCTGCCTGAACAGCTGTTCTACAACACAGGCATTGCCACTTACATCTGGGTGGTGACCAACCGGAAGTCACCGGGGCACCGCGGCACGGTGCAGCTCGTGGACGCCTCCGCCTTCTGGGTCCCGATGCGCAAGAGCCTCGGCGACAAGCGGCGCGAGATCCCGACGACCAAGGCGCGCGAGATCCTCGCTCTCGTGAAGAACCGGCGCGACGGCGAAACTCGCCGCGTGGAGAAGGACGGTGTGGCCGAAGACGTGGTGGTGAGCCGCGTCTTCCCCACGTCGCACTTCGGCTTTCGCAAGATCACGGTCGAGCGGCCACTCAAGCTCAACTTCCAGGCGAGCCCGGACCGGCTCGCTCGGCTCGACGAAGAACGCGGCTTCGTGGCGCTGGCCCAGTCCAAGAAGAAGGGCGCCGCCGGTGCCAAGGAGCAGGCGGAGGGGCGCACGCTCCAGGTCGAGCTTCGCGCGATGCTCGCCACGCTCCCCACCACACTGGTGAAGGGCCGGGCCGAGTTCGAGAAGCTGCTCGACGCGGCCGCCAACAAGGCCGGGGTCAAGCTCGCCGCCCCGCTCCGCAAGGCGATCCTCTCCGCCCTGTCGGAGCGCGACGAGACGGCCAGCATCTGCCGCGATGCAGCCGGCGCCCCCGAGCCCGACCCGGAACTGCGCGACACCGAGAGCGTGCCGCTGGCGGCGGGGCGCGAGAAGGCCGATGCGGAGGGCGTGCTGCCCAGCGTGCGTGAGTTCTTCGCCCGCGAGGTGCTGCCGCACGTGCCGGAGGCGTGGATCGAGACGCCGAAGCGCGATCACAAGGACGGCCTGGTGGGGCTCGTGGGCTACGAGATCAACTTCAACCGGTACTTCTACCGGTACACGCCGCCGCGTCCGCTGGAGGAGATCGAGCAGGACATCCGGGGGATCGAAGGTGACATCGTCCGGATGCTGGCGGAGGTGACGGGTGGGGGAGCCGGTGAGAGTCGGTGATAGACGGTCAATATACCGGCATTGCAACCGACACTTACAGTAATTCGTGCTTGCCATCTGGGCAGACATGTGCAAATTACTGTCATCATGACGAGCAATGCCGGTAAATCGGATTCGCACCCGGGCCGACGGCTGTCTCCGATCGAGCTCCTCCGCGCACGCATACCGGGGACGTTCTTTCGGCCCAGCGATGCGGAGCACGTTGGCGTGCCCCGTGCACGACTGCGCGCCCTCGTCCAAGCGGGCGCGCTCGAGCATGTCGTGCGCGGTCTCTACCGTTTCGCCGACGCGGAGCCAACGGAGCGCTATTCGATCGCGATGGCCTGCGCCCGCGTCCCGCGCGCCATCGTCTGCCTGCTGTCTGCGCTCAGCGTTCACGGGATCGGTACCCAGCTGCCGCGGAAGGTATGGCTGGCGATCCCTCATCGGGCCGAGCCACCGCGCGTGCGAGGCATCGCGGTCGAACTCGTGCGCTTCAGCGGGGCGGCCGCGACGTACGGTGTTCACGAGACCAGCTTCGAGGGAGTGGCGACGCGCATCACGTCGCCAGCCCGGACTATCGTGGACTGTTTCCGGTATGAGCGACTGCTTGGGCCCGAAGCGCCGATGGAGGCGCTGAACGATGGCCTGCGCCTGCGAAAGACGACCGTTGCGGAGATCTCGCGCATTCTGGAGGTGCTGCCGTCCAGAAGGCTGGCGGCGGCGCTCGACGTGCGATCGATATGAGTCCCGATGTTGCGGCGTCGATTCATGCGCGCCTGTTGCGCCCGGCACGGGAGCGTGGGGAGGTCTTTGATTTCACCTTGGCCCGCTACGCGGCCGAACGGTTCCTGTACCGCCTCGGCCAGTCCGAGGCGAGGGAGCGATGCCTCCTCAAGGGCGCGAGTCTCTTGTCCGTGTGGCTTGCCGAACCGTATCGCGCCACGCGCGACATCGATTTGCTCGCCTCGGGGCGGGTTGATGAATCGGCGATCCGGGCGCTGGTGACAGCGGTGTGCGAAGTCCCTTGTCCCGAGGATGGCCTTCGCTTCGATGTGCACGCGCTCGTGGTCACTGATATCACCACCGACCATGAGTATGTCGGCAAGCGGGCGCGACTCCGCGCAATGCTCGGCAAGGCCACCATCGCGCTCCAGATTGATTTCGGTATCGGCGACGCGGTGGCGATCGCGCCGGAGACCATCACCTATCCGACACTGTTGCCGACGCTCCCCTCACCGTCGCTTCGCGCCTACCCGCGCGAGGTTTCCATAGCGGAAAAGTTCCATGCCATGGTGCTCCTGGACAGCCGGAACAGCCGCATGAAGGACTTTCACGATGTGTGGGCGCTCTCGGAACTCTTCCCCTTCGATGGAGGGCGGCTTCACCTGGCGATCGCCGCGTGTTTCGAGCGACGGGACACCCGGTGGACCGAGGAAACCCCCGGTGTGCTCACCTCAGGATTCTACGGGAAGGAAGAGATGGCGTTGCGCTGGACCCGTTACCTCACCTCGGGGGCGGTACTCGTTCCGCCACCGTCGCAGTTCGCCGTCGTCGGTGAGCGCATCGCTGACTTTCTGGGACCTCTGCGGGACCGTCTGGCCTCCGGGGAGACGTTTGAACAGGCGTGGTCGAATGGAGGGCCGTGGCGGTGACTGTGCGAGCATACACGCCGTACGCGGCGTACAAGGACTCCGGCGTGGAGTGGCTGGGGGAGATTCCGGTGGGGTGGGAGGTGGCCAAGATGTGGCGAGTCGGAAAGGCACATAGTGGCGGCACGCCCTCGAAAGACGAGCCTGCGTACTGGAATGGTGCAATTCCGTGGGTCTCGCCAAAGGACATGAAGCGTCCAGTCATCGATTCGTCGGAAGATTCAGTCACTGAACGGGCCGTCAGGGACACGGCACTGCGCATCTTCGAGCCTCCGGTCGTGCTAATTGTCGTACGCGGCATGATCCTCGCGCACAGTTTTCCAGTCGCGATGACGACGGTGCCGGTCACCATCAATCAGGACATGAAGGCACTGCTGCCTCTTGAGCCAGCAGTCACAGACTTTCTACTTCTCGCTTTGCGGGCGCTCGAGCCGGAAGTTCTCGGTAGGATTGAGCGATCCACCCACGGCACATGCAAACTG
>JANLSF010000443.1:0-2146 GCA_031362285.1 Gemmatimonadota bacterium
GTCGCTGGCGCGTTCGGTGTCGAAGGCGCGGCGGGCGAAGCCGAGCAGTTGCTTGACGAGGGCGGCGGAGCGCTCGGTGGAGGTGCGGATGGCGTCCAAGTCGGCGCGTTCGGCGCTGCCGGCGGCGAAGCGCTGGACGAGATGCTCCGAGGTCGCGAGGGTGGCGGCGAGGAGGTTCTGGAAGTCGTGGGCAACGCCGGAGGCGAGGCGGCCGACGGCTTCGAAGCGGCGGGCCCCGGAGTCGGCGGCGCGGGTGCGGATGGGGCTCGCGAGTTCGCGGGCGACCACCGACCAGCCGGCGAGTCGGCCATCGGTGGCGCGCTGGGCGAGGAGGGTGAGGGCGACCGGGCAGTCCTCGCCGTTGGCGCGGCGCAGCACGAGGTCGCCGGTCCAGGCGCCCAAGGCGCGCGCGCGTTCGCGCGCGGTGGCGAAGACGGGGTGCGCTTCGGGGGCGAGGATGTCGTCGAGGGCGTGTCCCTCGAGCGGGGCGTCGAGCGAGAGGGCGAGGAGCGTGCGCGCGGCGGCGTTGCCGGTGAGCAGGTGACCGACAGCATCGGCGGTGAGGATGGCATCGGTGACGTGATCGAGGGCGGCGCGGAGCGCGCTGTTCGTCGCGTGTGCCGGCGAACCTTGTTCGCCTTCCGGGGGGTTGGTAGCTTCCTCTTCGTGGCGCGGTAGCCAAGTGGTAAGGCAGCGGTCTGCAAAACCGCTATTCGCCGGTTCGATTCCGGCTCGCGCCTCTTCAGATCCGGCGGTGAAGCTCCCGAGCGACACCAACCGGAACGTCCCGGGGCCCTCGGCTCCGGGGCGTTCTTGTTCCCGGGGTGCGGGGGAGCCGCCCGGCGGGGTGCGCCGAGCGCCGCCGCTCTTTTGAGGGCGGGGGGGCGGAGTCGACGCCGCGTCAGCGCGGGGGTTGTCGACGGGTTCGAGCACGGGACCTCAGGGGGCGGGACGGGACGAGAGAGGAGAGGTAACCCGTTGGTGCGGCGCAGGATGGTGCGCGTCGTCACCAAAGTGCCGTGGGCGTGACGTTGCCCGCCGATGGCGTGACAGTGGGGGGCGCGCGGCGACGCGGATGGGGCCTCTCGTGCGTGTGCGACGCCGCCTGCCAGGGATCGTTAGCTGCGCGGGCCCGCGAGGAGCCAGGTGGCGTAGCCGAGCCCCATGATGGTGATGAGGGTGCGCACGGCGGCTTGGGGGACACGCTGGGCGAGTCGCGAGGCGATGTAGCCGCCCAGGGCGGCGCACGAACCGAGGGCCAGGACCAGGGTCCAGTCGACGACGCCGCCGATGGTGAAGGTGGCGATGGCGACGCCATTGAAGCAGAGGGCGGCCCAGTTCTTGAGGCCGTTCATCTGGTGGATGTTGGTGAGTCCCATGAAGCCGAGGACGCCGAGCATGACGATGCCGGCGCCGGCGCCGAAGTAGCCGCCGTAGATGGCGATGAGGAGCTGGACGAGGAGGAAGGTGGTGGTGGGTGGGGCGAGGGTGCCGTCGGCGTGGACCACCTGGGTGTGCTTGATGATGCCGCCTTCCTTGGTGAGCCAGCGGACGAGTGGTTTCTGGGCGGCGAAGATGAGGGTGGCGACGAGGACCAGCCAGGGGACGAGGGCCTTGAAGCGGGTCTCGGGGGTGGCGAGGAGGAGGAGGGCGCCGGCCAAGCCGCCGATGACGCTGGGGATGGCGAAGCGATAGGCCCAGGCGCGGGCACCGGCGAGTTCGTCGCGGTAGCCCCACATGGAGGTGATGGCGCCGGGCCAGAGGGCGACCGTGCTGGTGGCGTTGGCGATGATGGGGGGAACGCCGAGGGAGACGAGGGCGGGGAAGACGAGGAGCATGCCGCCGCCGGCGATGGAGTTGGCCATGCCGGCGAGGACAGCGAGCGCGCAGGTGAAGGCGAGCTGAGCGGCGGAGAGGTGCGGGGTCACGGGGTTGGTGAAGGGTGGCGCTGCAAAGATGCGGTACGGGTGGAAAGGGGGGAACACGCACGGCAAGGATTCGGTCACGCCGATTGGGGACGCGGGGTGCAGAGTGGGGGTTTCTTCTGCGAGCCGAGTGGATGGTACAGGGACTGGTTGTCGGGAAACCGAAGCTGCTCGACCGTGTTCGCGGCCACATGCGGGCGCGACATCTGAGCCCGCGCACC
>JANLSF010000478.1:0-1550 GCA_031362285.1 Gemmatimonadota bacterium
GCCGACCTGGCCGCGCTGCACGAGTCGCTCGACGCGCACGGCGTGGGGTCCCTCGCTGCCGGTCGCCTGCGCCCGCTGCGCCGCGCGGTGGAGCTGTTCGGCTTCCACCTGGCGCCCGTGGACCTCCGGCAGAACGCCGACGTGCACGAACGCGTGGTGGGGGAACTGCTGGCCAAGGCCGGCGCCTGCGGTGACTACCTGGCGCTCGGCGAGAGCGGGCGCGTGGCGCTGCTGTACCGCGAGCTCGAGGGGAGCCGCCCGCTGCACGCCGCCTACCTGACGTACTCCGACGAGACGCAGCGCGAACTCGACATCGTTTTCGCCGCGCGGGAGTTGCGCGCCCGGTACGGCGCCGCCGTCCTGCCGCACTACATCATCTCCAAGTGCGACGGGGTGTCCGACCTGCTCGAGGTCGCGATCCTGCTGAAGGAAGCCGGACTCATGTCCACCGGCGGCGCCCCCGCGCTGGGGATGCAGGTGATCCCGCTGTTCGAGACGATTGACGACCTCCGTCGCGCCGCCGCCACCATGGAGGCCGCCTTCGCCTTGCCGCTCTATCGCGCCATCGTGCGCGCCGCCGGCGACACGCAGGAGGTGATGCTCGGCTACTCCGACAGCAACAAGGACGGGGGCTACCTGACTTCCGGCTGGGAGCTGTACCAGGCCGAGGTGGCGCTCGCCAAGGTGTTTCAGGCGCACGGCGTGGCCATGCGCCTCTTCCACGGACGGGGAGGCTCGGTGGGGCGCGGCGGCGGACCGAGCTACCAGGCGATCATCGCGCAGCCGGCCGGCGTCGTGGCGGGGCAGATCCGCGTGACCGAGCAGGGCGAGGTGATCACCACCAAGTACGCCACCCCCGACGTGGGCCGGCGCAACCTCGAACTGCTCATGGCGGCCACCCTCGAGGCCACGCTCACCGATCGCGAGAACCGCGAGGCGCCCTCGGCCGCGTTCCATCCGGTCATGGACGCGCTCTCGCAGCACGCGAACCGCGCCTATCGCGCCCTTGTCTACGAGACGCCCGGGTTCACGCAGTACTTCCGCGAATCCACGCCGCTCGCGGAGATCGCGACGCTCAACATCGGGAGCCGTCCCGCATCGCGCAGCGGCTCGGTGAAGATCGAGGACCTGCGCGCCATCCCGTGGGTGTTCGCCTGGGCCCAGTGCCGGCTCCTGCTCCCGGGGTGGTACGGCTTCGGCAGCGCCGTGGAGGCGTGGCTCTCGGAGCAGCCCGGCGGCATGGCGACGCTCCAGCGGATGGCGCGCACCTGGCCCTTCTTCCAGTCGCTCCTCTCGAACATGGACATGGTGCTGGCCAAGTCCGATCTCGCGGTGGCCTCGCGGTACGCCGAACTGGTGACCGATGTGGCGCTGCGCGAGGCGATCTTTGCGCGGATCTCGGCCGAGTGGCACCGCACCCGCGACCTGCTGCTCGCGATCACACAGGAGCCCCGCCTGCTCGCCGCCGACCCGGTGCTCGAGCGGTCCATCGCGAACCGCTTTGCCTACATGGACCCGCTCAACCATCTCCAGATCGCCCTGCTGCGCCC
>JANLSF010000557.1:0-1970 GCA_031362285.1 Gemmatimonadota bacterium
CTCCTCGAGGATGCGCAGGTACCAGTGCAGGTCGGGCTTGTGGATCTGGAGGTCCACGATCGGGTAGCCGACCAGCTGGCCCGGCCCGTGGAAGGTCACGTCGCCCCCGCGCTCGGCCTCGTGGAGGGCCACGCCTCGCGAGGCGAGCAGCGCCGCGCTCGCCGTGAGGTTGCCCGGCTTGAAGGCGCGCCCGAGCGTGATGACCGGTGGGTGCTCGCAGAGCAGGAGGAGGTCATGCGCGAGCGTCCCCTCGATGCGCGCCCGGGCGGCGGCGCGCTGGACCTCGAGCACCTGGTCCCATGGCCGCACCCCGAGCCGGACGACGAGCAGGTCGCGCGCGGCCATCGGCCGCTACGCGTGGATCATCCGCCCCATCGCGTCGAGCGTCGCCTCGGCGATCGCCTCGGACAGGGTGGGATGCGCATGGATCGCCAGTTCGATCTCCTCGACCGTGAACTCGTTCTCGCGCGCCACCGCCAGCTCGTGGATCAGCTCCGTGGCGTGGGCCCCCACGATGTGCGCGCCCAGGATCTCGCCGTACTTCACGTCGCGGATGATCTTCACGAACCCCTCGGTCTCGCCGGAGGTGCGGGCGCGGCCGTTGGCCGAGAAGGGGAACTTGCCCACCTTGTACTCGAGCTTCTTCTCCTTGCACTGCGCCTCGGTCATGCCGATGCTGGCCACTTCCGGGTGGCAGTAGGTGGCATTCGGGATGTTGCCGTAGTTCACCAGGTGGTGCGACTTCCCGGCGATCACCTCGGCCACCACCATGCCCTCGCGCTCGCCCTTGTGGGCGAGCATCGGCGGGCCGGCCACGTCGCCGATGGCGTAGATGCCGGGGACGCTCGTCTCGAGCCTGGGCGACACCTTGATGAAGCCACGCTCGGTGAGCTGCACGCCGGCTTCCTTGAGCCCGATGTTGTCCACGTTGGCCGCCCGACCGGCGGCGACGAGCACCTTGTCCACCTCGAGATCCATCTTCGCGCCACCGGCCTCGAGGGAGAGCTTCACCGAGTCCTTGCCCACCTTGGTGCTGGAGAGCTTGGCGCCGGTGACGACCTCGATGCCGCGCTTCTTGAAGCTGCGGCCGACCTCGGCGGAGCTGTCCTCGTCCTCGAGGGGGAGGATGCGGGGCAGCACTTCGATGAGGGTGACCTTCGACCCGAACGCATGGAAGACGTCGGCGAACTCGCACCCGACGGCGCCGGCGCCGACGATGGCGATGGACTTGGGCGCCTTCTCGAGGATCAGCGCCTCGTCGCTCGAGATCACCGTGGTCTTGTTGAGCTCGAGCCCGGCCTGCGGCAGCCCCTTCACCCGCGACCCGGTGGAAATGACCACGGCCTTGGTGGCGGTGTGGACCTCGGTCTTCCCGTCGGCCACCACGCTCACGCTCTTCCCCTTGCCGAGCGTCGCCGTCCCCTTGATCCAGGTGATTTTGTTCTTCTTGAAGAGGAACTCGACGCCCTTGGAGTTCTTGGTCGACACATCGCGCGAGCGCTTCATGGCAATGCCGAAGTCGGTCTTGACCTCGCCGGTGAGGACGCCGAACTCGGCGGCGTGCCGCACCTTGGTGGCCACGCTGGCCGCTTCAAGCAGCGCCTTGGCGGGAATGCACCCCCACAGCACGCAGGTGCCGCCCAGCCCCTCGCGCTCCACCACGCCGACGGTGAGGCCGAGCTGGGCGCAGCGGATGGCGCCGACATAGCCGGCGGGGCCGCCGCCGATGAAGATCACGTCAAACTGGGCCATGGGAGTCGTCGCGGAAGAGTGGGAGGAACGCCCGTCAGTAGACGAGCATCAGCGGGTTCTCGATCATGCGGCGCAGCGCCTGCAGGAACTTCGCGCCCACCGCGCCGTCGATCGCGCGATGGTCGCAGCTCATGGTCACGCGGAGCACCGTGCGGGTGCCCACGGCGCCATCCTGCACGACCACCTGCTCGCTCGCCGTGCCGATGGCGAGGATGCCG
>JANLSF010000576.1:0-5627 GCA_031362285.1 Gemmatimonadota bacterium
GCCGACCGCGGTGGAAATGCCTTGCCCCAACGGTCCCGTCGTGCTTTCAACTCCCGCCGTGTGGCCGTATTCGGGATGGCCGGGCGTTTTGCTGCCCCATTGGCGGAAATTCTTTAAATCGTCGAGAGACAAATCATAACCGGTCAAATGAAGCATCGAGTAAAGGAGCATCGAGGCGTGGCCGGCGGACAAAATAAAACGGTCCCGATTGTGCCAGTTCGGATTGTGCGGGTTGAACTTCATGATTTTCGTCCACAACATGTAGGCGACCGGGGCGAGCGCCATGAAGACGCCGGCGCTCGTGGCCACCCCCTTCCCGCCGCCCTGGAACAGGAGGAAGACCGGCTTCGCGTGGCCCACGATCGCGGCCAGTCCGTACGCCACGGCCCAGACGTCGGTGCGCTCGCTGGCGATGAACCACGGAAAGAGCCCGGTCGGAACCGCGCCCTTCAGCGCGTCCGCGAGGAACACCGGCACTCCCCACCGCCAGCCGAAGGTGCGCCAGACGTTCGTGGCCCCGAGGTTGCCCGACCCCACGGTGCGCAGGTCCACCCCCCGTGCTTTTCCGGCGAAATAGGCAAACGGGAGCGACCCCATCAGGTACGACACGACGAGGAACACCCAGGGGTTCACGTCGATGGGGATCTTCACGCCCGCGCGCCCTTCCCCGCGGCCCGGCGCATGATCACCCGGAGCGGGTTGCCGGTGAAGCCCCACACCTCGCGGAAGCTGTTGTGCAGGTACCGGATATAGTGCTCCTCGACGAGGTCGGGGGCCGAGCCGAAGACGGCGATGGTCGGCGGCGACGTCTCCACCTGCGTGGCGTACAACAGCCGGATCTCGCGTCCCGCCGCCTGCGGCGGTTGCCGGCGCCCGACGATGTTCTCGAGCGCGTTGTTCACCTGCGACGTCGTGATGCGCTTGCTGCGCTCGGCTTCCACGAGGAGCACGAGGTCGAGCACCTTGGTGACGCGCTGCCCGGTGAGGGCCGAGGCAAACAGGAACGGCACCCACTTGAGAAACGGCGCCTTCTCGTGCGCCTCCTTCTCGTACTTGGCCGACGTCTTGCCGTCCTTCTCCTTCAGGTCCCACTTGTTGACCACGAGGATCAGCCCGCGCCCGGCGTCCCATGCCATCTGCGCGATCTTGAGGTCCTGGTTGTGGATCTCCTCCTCCTGCGCATCGATGAGGAGGATGCACAGGTCGGACTGCTCGATCGCGCGCCGGGTGCGCAGCGAGGAGTAGAACTCGATCCCGTCCTCGATCTTCGCCTGGCGACGGAGGCCGGCGGTGTCGACGAACGTGAAGTCCCGCTCGTGGTAGCGGAACGGCGTGTCGATGGCGTCGCGCGTGGTCCCCGCCTTGTCGTTCACGACGAGGCGGTCCTCGCCCAGCAGGCGGTTCACGAAGCTCGACTTGCCCACGTTTGGCCGGCCGATGACCGCGACCCGGAGCGCGTCGGGCGCTTCCTGGTTGCCCGGCGGCAGCGCATCGACGAGCGTGTCGAGGAAGTCGCCCGATCCCTTGCCGTTGGTGGCCGACACGGGGATCGGTTCGCCGGCGCCGAGTTCGTAGAACTCGTAGAAGTCGGTGGTCCGCGGATCGTCCACCTTGTTGGCCACGATCAGGTACGGCTTGCCGGACTGGCGCAGCATGTTGAGCACGCGCAGGTCCACGGGGTGCAGGCCGGCGATGGCGTCCACCACGAAGCAGAGCACGTCGGCTTCGCCGATGGCCACCTCCACCTGGCGCCGGATCTCGCGGTCCATGACCGTCTTCGCGTCATCGACGATCCCGCCGGTGTCCACGAGCCAGAACGAGCGTCCGTTCCAGTCGGCGAGGGCGAAGTTCCGGTCACGCGTGGTGCCCGCCTCCTCCGAGACGATCGCGGCGCCCTGCCCCACGATGCGGTTGAACAGTGCGGACTTGCCCACGTTGGGGCGTCCGACGAGTGCGACGACGGGAATGCTCATGCGGCCACCGGCTCGGCTTCGGCGGCGAGCACGTCAAGGAAGTCGTACGAAGGATGGACGGGCATCGGCAACGAGGCGCGCACGTCCGTGAAGCGCGACTCGTCGAGAAAGAGGCCATCGTCGTTGATCGTCTCGGCCGGGATCAGCGCGAGGTCGAGGTCGGTGCGTCCAGCGAGGGCGCGGAGGATGTCGGCGCCCACCAGCAGCCCGGCGGTGGTCACCGTGGGGCCAAACAGCGAGTTCTCGGTGGGGAGGAGCTCGAAGTGGGCGCCGGTCTGCCGGTGCAACCGCTCGAGGATCTCGCCCATGAGCGGCGCCATCGACACGCCGGTCACCACGCCGATGCGGCGCCCGTCGAGGCGGCCAAGGTCGTCGATGCCGGCCGCGAGCCGTTCGCGCAACCGGGTCACGGCCCCCACGCCATTCTCGATCTGGGCATACTCGCCGTAGTGCTCGGCCCCCGGGAGCGGGCGTTCGGCCAGGAGGTAGAGCTCGTCAGAGCCATACACCCACCGGTCGTCACGCTCGGTCAGCGCCCGTTCGGCCCACCGGTCCACCACGTCGAGCAGCGCCCCGGCATTCCCGGCGTCCATGGACTTGCCGTTGTAGAGGTGCGAGAACTGCGTCACCCCCACCGGCACGAGGGCCACCGAGAGCACGGCGTCGCCGAGGTTCCACAGGTCGGTGAGCGACTGCTCCAGGATCTCGCCGTCATTCAGCCCGGGCACCACCACCATCTGCCCGTGGAACTGGATGCCGCCGGCCGCGAGCCGGGTCAGCTGCTCCACGATGTTGGGGACGCGCGGATTGTTGAGCAGGACCTTGCGCGCTTCCCACGGGGTGGCGTGCACCGACACGTAGAGCGGCGACAGGCGATACTCGAGGATCCTCGCGATGTCCTTCTCCTTCACGTTGGAGAGGGTGGCGAAGTTCCCGTACGCGAACGACAGCCGGTAGTCGTCGTCACGCACGTACAACGGACGGCGGAGCCCCTTGGGCAGTCCTTCGATGAAGCAGAACTCGCACCGGTTGGCACAGCGGCGGATCGTCGGCGGTTCGAGCTCCACGCCGAATCCCTCGCCCTCGAGACCATCCTCGAGCTCGTACTCCACCGTCTCGCCATCCGGCAGCGTGGCGGTGATGAGCAGCGGCACGTCGACGCTCAGGAACTCCCAGTCCAGGAAATCCTCGAGCGCGCGACCGTTGATCGACAGCAGCGCGGTACCACGCGTGATGCCGAGTTCCTCGGCGATGCTCTCGGGCTCAACGCGGGCAACCTTTACCATTCAAGCAATCTGGTAGGCGAAGGGCCAGAAGTCAATGCGCAGCAACGACTTGTGAGCCTCCATCCGCCCCTTTGGCTACCAGCGATAGCTGGCCCCACTCCCCGTGTTGAACACCACCACTTCGGCATCGGCGGAAATCACCCCCGAGGCCGTCAAGACGCGCGTCACGTGGAGTGCGGCGCCGCCCTCGGGAGCGGCATCGACCCCGGTGGCCGCCGCCATGTCCGCCGTCGCGAGACGCATCTCGTCCTCCGTCGCCGACGCGGCCGTGCCGTCACTCTGGCGCAGGACGCGCAACACCAGGCGGTCGCCAAGCGGTCCCGGCACGCGCAGTCCGGCGGCATACGTCATCGGATCCTCCCAGGGGGTGGCCCGGTCGAGCCCGGCCGCAAAGGCGCGCACGAGCGGCGCGCACCCGGCGGCCTGCGCGATGATCATCTTGGGCCGCCGCGTGCCGACCGGCAGCCACCCCCACCCGATCATCTCGTCGATCGCCTTCCAGATGCCAATCGTGCCTTCACCACCGCCGGTCGGGTAGACGATCACGTCGGGGAGTCGCCAGCCGAGCTGCTCGGCGATCTCGAACCCCATCGTCTTCATCCCTTCCACGCGGTACGGCTCGCGCACCGTCGCGATGTTGAACCACCCTTCCTCCTTCGCGAATGCCATCGCCGCCTTGCCGGCATCGCCGATGTGCCCGTCCACCAGCGTGAGCTCCGTCCCCATCGCCCGAATGATGCCGAGGATGGGCGGCGGCGTGGTGGCCGGTGCCCAGATGCGCGCCGGCATCTGGGCAGCGGCGGCATACGCGGCCAATGCGGCACCGGCATTGCCTGCCGTCGGCACCACCAGCCCCTTCACCCCGAGCGCCTTGGCCCGCGTGACGGCGGCGGCCATGCCCCGTGCCTTGAAGCTCGCCGTGGGATTCTGTCCCTCATCCTTCACCCAGAGCCGGCGCACGCCCACGCTCTTCGCGAGCGCGGGCGCATCGAGCATCGGCGTCATCCCCTCCCCGAGCGTCACCGGCTTCTCGCCCTCGGCCAGCGGCATCGCGTCGGCGTAGCGCCACAGGTTCCACACGGGCTTGAGCGCATCGCGCTTGGGCGGCGCCGAGGTGAGGCGCACGACCAGCGGCTGGGAGCACGTCGGGCAGAGCGACGCGAGGCGATCGCCGGGGGCGCTGTATTCGCAGCTCGAGCAGTGAAGCGTCCAGGTGCTCATCTAAGGATCCAGGGTGGTGGGCGCATCCCCACGGTCGTCCGGGGGCGCAGTGAGAGGAACATGGCCGATCGCATCGCTCGGCGCTGCCGGCGCGCCTCCCGCATCGGGTGCCGGGTCGGTCGGCGCGTCGGCCGCACTCGTGACCGGGCGCGTGGGTGACGACGCGGCGAGCGCGGCGAGCAGCTTGACGGCGCTGGAGAGGCTGAAGCCGCTCAGCACGGCGATCGCCTCGGGCGTGGCCGCGCGCACGGCGTCGATCGAGCCGAAGGTCGCCAGCAGCACGCGTCGCTTGGCCGGCCCGATCCCGGGGACCTCGAGCAACGCCGAGGTGATGGTGCGCTTGGTCCGTTGCTGTCGCTGGAAGGTGAGGGCGAACCGGTGCGCCTCGTCGCGCGCCTGCTGCAGCATGCGGAGCGCCCGCGAACGCCGCGAGAGCCGCACCCCGTCGCTCCGCCCGAGCACGAACACGAGCTCCTCGCGCTTGGCCAGCGAGATGAGCGGCAGCGTGCCCAGCCCCGCGGCCACGAGTGCGTCGTGGGCCGCGCCCAGCTGTCCCTTGCCGCCGTCGATCAGGATCAGGTCGGGGAGCGGCTTCCCCTCCTCGACACGGCGCGCGACGTACCGTCCCACGACCTCGTGCATGCTCGCGAAGTCGTCGATCCCCTCGACCGTCTTCACCTTGAACTTGCGGTACTCGCTCCGCCTGGGGCGTGCGTTCTCGAACCAGACCGCGCTGGCCACGGTGTCGGTGCCCTGCGCGTGGGAGATGTCGAAGCAGGTGATGGCCCGCGGCACGGTCTGCAGGCCGAGTTCGCGCTGCAGCTCGTACACCGGGTCGGACGCCCGTTCGTCCGCCTCGTCGCTCGCGAGCTTGTACTCCTCGAGCAGGTGCCGCGCGTTGCGCTCCGCCAGAGCGACCACGTCGCGCTTGGCCCCGCGTTGCGGCACGAGGATGCGCAGTCCCGGCACCGACTGCTGCAGCAGGTCGCGATCGGCAAAGTCGAAGGGAACGAGCAGCTCCGAGGCGCGTTCCTCGGCGCTCGGCCACGTGCCGGCCAGGAACGCCGCCAGCACGTCGCCGTCGGCCTCGTCCTCCACGTTCGTCAGCAGCCGGTGGTCGCGGGCCAGCAGCTTGCCCTCGCGCACC
>JANLSF010000577.1:0-1549 GCA_031362285.1 Gemmatimonadota bacterium
CGAAGATCTCCCTCGCCGTCGCCGCCTTCTCGAGATGCTCCGCCAAGCGATCCCAGGTCGAGTTGCCGCCCATGGCCTTTAGGTAGTCAAGGCCATGCTGATCGCGCTCCAGACGGCGAGGCGGCGGCGGATTCTTCCGAATCGCCGCGCCCCGCTCGCCCAGCCGCGCTTCACTATCCCATCCCGACGCTATCCCATCCCCACGCCAGCCTACTTCACGTAGAACCACCCCGTCGTCGTGGAGCCGTCGTTCCACGTGGCGATCACGTAGTAGTAGTGCAGCGTGATGAAGGTCGGCAGCCCCGTGTCGAGTCCGTACGCGTAGTTGCCGCTTCCCGAGACCCTGAAGACGTTGGTGCCCGAGAACGCCACGTTGGGCGTCGCGTTGCCGTCGAGGCCGCGGTCCTGCACCACCAGGTTGCCGGTGGCGGTGAGCACCCCCGCGCCCTGCGGCGTGGTGAGCGTGCACTTGATCGGCAGGTTCGAGCCCTTGCGCTGGTACGACTTGGTGGGCGGCTGCGAGCTGTAGATGGGCGACGCGAAGCAGCCGACCTGCGTGTACGGCGCCACGGTCAGCGTCCCGTTCACGAGCGTCATGGCGTAGTTGGGGGGATTCGCGGGCGACGTGACCGGAACCGCGGGGTAGCTGCCCGCCACCGTGAAGGGCGCCACCGTGGTCGTGCAGGTGACGCTGCCGGGGTCGGCCGCGAGCAGGCCGGTCACCGTGCAGGGGATGGTCGGGACGGCCGCGCCGAAGTTGATGGTGGCGCTGCCCGAGGTGGCCGTCGCGGCACGCCGGGCGAGCACGAAGCTCTGCGCGACCGGAGGCGCCGCGTTGTAGAAGTTCGCGTCACCCGGCTGCGTGGCCGTCACGGTGCAGGTGCCGGCCCCGCCGAGCGTGACCGTGGTGCCCGACACGCTGCACGTGGCCACCGGTGCGGCCGAGAAGGTGACCGACAGCAGCGACGACGCGGTCGCGGCAATGCCGAACGCCGGGTCGCCGTAGCTCTTGTTGCCGAGGGCGCCGAAGGAGATGGTCTGGCTCGCCTTGGCGAGGGTCACGACGTAGGGTGCCGACGTCGTGGCGTTGTAGTTGCCGTCGGCCGCCTTGGTGGCCGTCACGGTGCAGGACCCGACGCCGGTCAGGGCCGTGGTTGCGCCCGTGGTCGTGTTCACCGAGCAGGCCAGCGGGGTGGACGTGGCGAACGACACCACTCCCGTTCCCGTGCCGCCCGACGCGTTGAGCGACACCGCGCCGCTCCCGTACGTGGCCGTGGTGGCGCCGGAAATGGTGAGCGGCGCCTGGTTCGCCTTCGCGATGACGAGCGTGCCCGGCGCGTCGCTCGCGGCGTAGTCGGCATTGGCCAGCGACGCCGTGAACGGGTAGCTCCCCGCGTTGGTGGGCGGCGAGGCCACGGTGGACCAGGTCACCGACCCTACGGCGAGGCTGGCCGGCGTGGTGGTGACCAACGGCGACTTCGGGCTGCCGTCGTAGGTCGGGTTGAGGTTGCCCAGCGCCAGCGACGCGACGGCCTTCTGCACCGTGATC
>JANLSF010000747.1:0-4352 GCA_031362285.1 Gemmatimonadota bacterium
TTGGAAGCGACTTCCTTGACCATCTGCGCGCCCATGTTTTCAAACTTGTCCTTGAGCTCGATTTCCTTCGCGACCGACATCTTCTTGAGGTCCTCGACGACGGCGGCGACGGCCTTCTCGATGCCGCGCTTGATCGCCATCGGGTTCGCGCCGGCCGTCACGTTCTTGAGGCCTTCGCGGAAGATCGCCTGCGCCAGCACGGTCGCCGTCGTCGTGCCGTCGCCGGCCGAGTCGGACGTCTTGGTCGCGACTTCCTTCAGCATCTGCGCGCCCATGTTCTCGAGCGGATCCGAGAGCTCGATCTCCTTGGCGACGGTCACGCCGTCCTTGGTGATCGTCGGGGCGCCGAACTTCTTGTCGATGACGACGTTCCGGCCCTTGGGGCCGAGGGTCACCTTGACGGCTTCAGCAAGCTGGTCCACGCCGCGCTTCAGCGCGGCCCGGGCCTCGGTATTGAAATGGAGTTCCTTGGCAGCCATGGGAGTCTCTGGTCAGTGTGAGATGGGACGGGTTACGAAACGATCGCGAGCACGTCGCTCTCGCGCAGGATCAGCACGGGCTGATTGTCGATCGTGACCTCGGTGCCGCTGTACTTCCCGTAGAGCACCTTGTTGCCGACCTTCACTTCCATCGGCACGCGCTCGCCCTTCTCGAATCGGCCGGGGCCGACCGCGACGACTTCGCCCTGCTGCGGCTTTTCCTTCGCGGTGTCGGGGATGTAGAGCCCGCCGCGCATCGTCTCCGTCTCCTCGAGCGCCTTGATGACGACGCGATCGGACAGGGGTGAAACCTTGACGCTTGTGGCATTCTTGGTGGCCATGTCTGGCGACCTCCTTCTGGGGGTTCAGGAAAGGTGTTCCCGTCTGGTTAGCACTCGTGTCGAGTGAGTGCTAACGACGGAACGTACTCGAAACCACCGCCACATTCAAGGACGGAATTCCCTCGGCTGAAGCGTGGCAACTAGCTGTCAAATAAAGACTTATGCCATGGTTCAGCGGCCTAAATGACAGGGACCCCGGCAGCCCTGACAGGCGCTCGCGTCAGACAGGCAGGCGACCGTCGGCAAATCGAAGCGAACCGCTCACCATGGCCTGGATCCCCGTCGACGTCTGCACCAGCAGCGCGCCATCCGAGCGAATGCCGCGAACGGTTCCGGCCGTGGGCTCCATGATCGACCGGCCCCGCGCGAGATCGAGCGCGCCCCACGCCGACAGCTCCGCCTCACTCAGCGGCCCCGCTATCGAGGCCGCCAATCGGGCCGCACGACAGGTCCGGATCAGCACGTCGGCTCGACGGGCATCCGAGCGGAGTCCGGCCCTCGCTGGCTCCTGCGGACTGGCGCGCATGTTCACCCCCACGCCGATCGCCACCCACTCGGGCGTCGTCCCGTGCCAGCGCGCTTCCACGAGGATGCCGGCCATCTTCCCGGCCCCGGCCCACACGTCGTTCGGCCACTTGAGGCGGATGGGCTCGTCGGTGAGTGGGGCCAGCGCCTCCGCCAGCGCCAGGCCGAGTCGCAGCGAGAGGACACCGATCGCCGCCGCGTCGGTTGGCCTCTCGAGGAGCCCCAGCCACACGCCCATTCCTGGTGCCGACTGCCAGTTCTTCCCTGAGCGTCCGCGTCCCGCCGACTGCCGCTCGGCGACCACGGCCGTCCCTGCGGGCGCCCCCGCGGCGCCCAGCACATGGACGCGATCCAGGGTGCTCGTGATGTCGTCGAATCCCTCGAGCTTGCGCAGCCCCGCCGACTCGGCGAGTGCCGCGAGCGCCTCGTCGTCGTAGCGCCCGAGTTCGCCCGGGCCGCCGCCGCCGGCGTCAACCACGAAAGGCGACGATGGCGAGCACGGCCAGTCCCAGCACCCAGCGGTACGCCGCGAACACGCCGTAGCTGTGCTTGCTCACGTAGCGGAGCAGCACGTTGATCGCGAGGGCGCTGGAGATGAACGCCGCGAGGATCCCGGCGACCAGTTCGAGCGAAGGGCCGTGGTCACGCAACGCCTGTGGCACCTTCACGATCGCCGCCGCGGCCGTGATCGGCATGCTCATCAGGAACGAGAACACCGCTGCGCTCTGGCGGTCGAGTCCGAGCGCGCGGCCCGCCGTGATCGTCGAGCCGGAGCGCGACACCCCCGGGATGAGGGCGAACATCTGCGCCAACCCGATGAGCAACGCATCCCGCCACCGCACGCTGTCCAGCCCGCGCTGCTCCGGTCGATACCGGTCCACGGCCCAGAGGAGCGTGCCCATCACGATCAACGCACTCGCGGTGAGGGCGGGCGCACGAAAGGTCTCCTCCGCCAGCTTGTTGAGCAGCAGCCCGGCGATGCCGCCCGGAATGGTCGCGATCACGAGGTACACGACCTGGCGCTTCTCGGGGGCGTCGATCCGCCGGGTGCGCGCGATGTCGATCGTCGCGGCCGCGAGCGACAGCCACTCCTTCCTGAAATACCAGAGCACCGCCACGAGCGTCCCCAGATGGAGGGCAACGTCGAAGGCGAGGCCGGGGTCCTCCCACCCGAGGAGCCAGGGCGCCAGCGACAGGTGCGCCGAGCTCGAGACGGGCAGGAACTCGGTCAGCCCCTGGATGATGCCGAGGACGATGGCGTGCAGGAGGTCCATGGAGGCCGGTCAGCGGTGGGAGAGCGCGTCGGCGTACAACGTCTCGTAGCGGGCAACGACGGCATCCTTCGAGTAGCGGGCCGTCGCGGCGGCGGCGGCGGCCGAGCCGAACGCCTGCCACCGGGCGGCATCGGTGAGCAAGGCGGTTGCCGACGCGGCCATGCCCGCCACGTCGCCGACCTCGTGCAGCATGCCGGTCACGCCGTGCTCGATCACCTCGGGGAGGCCGCCGACGTTGTAGCCGATGACCGGCACCCCCGACGCCTGCGCCTCGAGCGCCGAGAGGCCGAACGACTCGCGGTCGGTCGGAATCAGGAACAGGTCGGCGGCCGCCAGCAGCGGGGCGACGGCGTCGATCTTCCCGAGGAAGAAGACATCGGTGCTCACCCCGAGTTGGCGGGCCTCCTCCTCGGCGACGACGCGATCGGGGCCATCGCCCACCATCACGAGGACGCTCGGCACGGTGGCGCGCACCTTGGCGAACGTCTGCACGATGTCGCGCACCCGCTTGACGGGGCGGAAGTTCGAGATGTGCATGAGCACCCGGCGTCCGCCGCCCAGCTCCTTATGCAGCTCGGGACCGTAGGCCGCGCGATTGAACACGAGCGGGTCCACGAAGTTCGGGATCACCAGCACGTCGCAGCGGGTGCACCCGAAGGCGCGAATCGTCTCCGTGCGCAGGAACTCGGAGACGGCGGTGATGCGGTCGGAGCGCTCGATCGAGAACTTGGTGATGGCGTGGAACGAGGGGTCCTGTCCGACGATGGTGATGTCGGTGCCGTGCAGCGTCGTCACGATCGGGATGTCGTGCCCGCCCTCGCGCAGCATCTCGCGCGCGATCCACGCGCTGGTGGCATGCGGAATGGCGTAGTGCACGTGCAGGAGGTCGAGCTTGTGGGCGAGGGTGACCTCGTGCATGCGCACCGCGAGCGCGAGGTCGTACGGCGGATACTCGAACAGCGGGTAGCGGCCGACGTCCACCTCGTGGAAGAAGATCCGCGGCAGGAAGTTCGGCAGGCGGAACGGCTGCTTGTAGGTGATGAAGTGCACCTCGTGACCGTTGGCGGCCAGCGCGATGCCGAGTTCGGTCGCCACGGCGCCGGAGCCGCCGTACGTCGGGTAGCAGGTGATGCCGATCTTCATGCGTCCTCTCCGTCTCGCCACCAGTCCCAGGCGAGCGCTGCCGCCCCTGGCGTGGCCGGGTCGAGCCGCGTGACCGCGCCCGCCGGCAACTGATGCCGTATCCACGTCCGTTGCCGCTTCGCGTACTGGCGCGTTGCGATGATCACCCGGTCCCGGGCCGCCGCGAGAGTCGTGGCCCCGGCCAGGTGCTCGCGAAGTGTTGCATAGCCGCAGGCGTTCCAGGCTGCGGCGTCGGCGCCCACGCGGGCCCCGAGCGAGCGGATCTCGTCGAGCCATCCCGCCGCGAGCATCTGGTCCACGCGTGCCTCGATCCGGGCGGCCAGCACCGGCCCCGGGTCGACGGCAAGATACCGCACGGACCAGCGAGGCTGCGCGCCACCACGGACATGGGCGTCGGAGAGACGCGTCCCGCTGAGCAGCGCGGTTTCGATGGCACGCTTCAACTGCGTCCGACCGAGGTGCGACCGGACCGGATCGAGCGCGCTCGTCCAGCGTCGCAGCTCGGCGGTCGACCAGCCGTCGATGATCGCGTCGAGGCGCTCCCGCAGGCCCGGTGCCAGCAGCGGCGCCTCCGACAACGGCGACGCCAG
>JANLSF010000750.1:0-5451 GCA_031362285.1 Gemmatimonadota bacterium
GGCGCCGCTGTCCGCGCTCCCCGGGGGCCCGCTCGGCGCGGGGGGTGGGCGGCCGCGCCAACTGCGCGGCCAGCAGCAGCCACGGCGCGTCCTTGAGCGCCACGCGCCACGACTCGGCGGCGGGCCCCCACAGGCCCAGCGACGCGCGCAGCGTCCCCAGTTCGGCCGCCACCTCGCGTCCGCCACCGAGCACGCGCTGCGCCCGGTTGAGCACCGAATCGGCGGCCGTGTTGCGGCCGGCGTCGAGCAGCTGCCGCGCATACTCGCGCCACGGCTGCGCATCGCCCGGCGCGGCGGCGAGCCACCGCTCGAACGCCTGGGCCGCCTCGTCGCGCTTGCCCAGCGTGAGCAGCGTGCGCATCTGCGCCGCCCGCACCGAGGGATCGGCCGGCCGTTCCCGCAGCACGCGATCGAGCAGCGCGGTGAGCGAGTCGGTGCGACCCAACTGCATGTACACGCGCTCGAGGCCGAGCACGGCGGTCTGCAGCGTCGGGCCGCTGACCGCCTCGCGGTACGCCGCGGCCGCCTCCGCGTACTTGCCGGCCGTTTCGAGGTCGAGGGCGCGCAGCAGCGCCGCATTGGCGTCCTGCCCCCGGAGCGGCGCGGCGAGCAGGGTGGCGAGGAGGACCGCCGATCCCGCGCGCCTAGCGTTCCGGAGGCGCATTCAGTCGGCGATAGTAGTCGAGGACCAGCCGGCGCTCGTCGGCCGAGAGCCCGCGGAGCTCGTTCCAGGTGGGCTCGCGCAGCTTCGGCGCCGACGCGGGGGCGCGGTCGGGCGGGGCGGCCTGCAAGGCCGCGTCGCCGCTCTGCGCCTCGCGCTTGCCACTCTCGTCGCGGTCATCCTTCTCCATGGACCGACCGGCATCGAGCAGCCGCCGGAACAGCCGCTGCTGGCGGTCGAGCGTCGCCTTGTCGGCGCCCCCCGTCTCGAGCGCCTGCGCGATCTGTCGCGCCTCGCGTGCGAGTTCCTCGGCCTTGCCCGAGGCGTCGGCATCGGAGACCTGCTCGAGCTTGCGGGCAATCGAGCGTTCGGCTTGCGCGAGTTGGCGCGCCTTGTCGAGGGCCTGCTGCTTCTGCGCGCCGGCACCCTGCCCCGGCTGCGGCATCAACCCCGAGGCCTGCGCATTGAGGGCCCCCTGCTGGCCGGCGAGCTTCTGCATTTCCTGCATCGCCTCGGCGAAGCCCGACGCGGAGCTGGCGGCGTTGGTGCGTTCGCGGTCGCGCACCAGCGAGGCGGCGGCCTGGTTCATCGCATCGGCCGCCTGCTTCATCGCGTCGGCGCTCTCCTTGCCGCCCTGTTGTCCCTCGCCCGACTGCTTGGTGGCCTGTTCCACCTGACGGCGCGCATCGGCCATCGCCCGCTGCGACTTGGGGCTCACCAGGCTCGACTTCTGGCCGGCCTTCCCCATCCGCTCCTGGGCCTTCTCCATCCCCTGCTGCAGCGCCGACTGCTCGCCGCGCAGCTTCTTCGGATCCTCTCCCTGTTGGGCGCGGTCGGCCAGCTGCTGCTGCTGGCGCGCCATCTGCAGCATCTCCTGCGCCGACCGGTCGAGGTCTTCCGAGAGCTCCTTCTTCCACTCGCCCACCTGCGCCTGCCGCGCCTCGGCGAGCGCATCCGACGCGCGCTGCATGGCCTCACTCGCGGCGCGGGCGCTCTGCTCGGCCTTGGCGGCATCGCGCGCGGCCTGCTCGGCCGCCTTCTTCATGCCGTCCGCGCTTTCGCCGGACTTCACCTTGGCCTCGTTGGCGCCCTTCGCCCCGGCATCGGCGCGTTCGCGCGCGAGGCGCTGCTCGAGCCCCTTCACGTCCTGGCTGAACTTCTCGGTGCGGCGAGCGAGGTCGCCGGCGGTCCTGGCGCCGCCCTCCTCCTTCTTCCCGAGGGAGTCGGCACTCGTCCGCTGCTTCTGCGCGAGCTCCTTCGCTTCGTCCTTGAGCGTCTGCAGCGCGCCCTCGAGGGCCGCGCGCTTGAGCATCTCGGCGCTCTTCTCGAGCTGCTCGCGCAGTTTCTGCTGCTGCTGCGCGAGGTCGCCCATCGCTTCGCGCGCACCGCCGCCGTCGCGCCTCGAGCCGGCCTCATCGAGCTTCTTGAGCTTCTCGGCCAACTCCGGGGTCATCGCGTCCTTGAGCAGCTTCTGGACCTCGCTGAGCTGGCGCTGCAACGCCGTGTCGAGGGCGCCCGCCTGCTTGAGCTGCTGCTCCACGTTCCTGGCGGCGGCCTGCGCCGCCTTCACGCGCTCCCCCAACTGCTTCTGCTCCGCCGAGAGGGCCTTGGCCTTCTGCGCCTCCTCGTACGAGAGCTTGCCCTTCTCGCCGGCCTCGCGATTGCCGCGGGCGCGCGCGGCGTCGGTGGTCTTCTGTTGCAGCGCCTTCTGCTGCGCCGCGGTGGCCTGCGCCATCGACACGGCGGAGTCGGCCGCCGAGCGCGCCAGGCTCCGCTGCTCCTCGCTGCTGGGGATGCGCAGCACGAGGTCGCGGCTCCGCCCTTCCTGCTTCCATGGCGACGCGTCGGTGGCCGTCACCACCACCCGGACGATGTCACCCGGCTGCACGCCGAGCGACGCCAGATCCACGACGGCGCTGCCGCTCCATTGTGCGCCGGGGGCCCGCGCGAGGCGCGTCGCGACGGCCGGCGCGGCCTGTCCCCGCACGCGCCGCTCCACGAGGAGCGTCACCTCGGCGAGCGCACGATCGTCGACCGCCACCGCGCTGACGGCGACCTTGTCGCCGGCGCCCACGAGCGTGTCGCGGCCCGGCGCGAGGATCTCCACCTGCGGCACCGAGTCCGGCAGGACCTCGAGTTCGAGCGGGGTTGGCAAGTCGGCAATCGGACCATCGGCCGTGGACCCGCTCCACGACCATGCCCCCGACCGCTCAGCCACGAGGCGCGTCTCGAGCGCCTTGCCGCGCAGCGTGAACGGCACGGAATCGGGGCCCAGCGACAGGGTGGCGCGCGACAGCTCGGTGGTGCCCATCGCCCGCACGACGAGGGTCGTCCCGCGCGGCACGCGGAGTGGTTCGCTCGACGGCAGCGCCTCGCCCGAACGCCGCAGGTACGCCGGGTACTCGGCGCGGATCACCACGTCGCCCACGAACGGGCGGTCGACCACCGCGATGCGCGCCGTGTCACTGGTTGCGCGACCATCCGTGGCGACGAGGGCGAGGTCCGCGTCGATGGAGCTGACCGTGAACTCGGCGCGACCGTCGGTCACCGGGAGGTCCTCCTCGCGCCAGGCGCCACCCGTGGCCCGACGGCGGACGAGCACCGTGTGCCGGCCGCGCGCATGCACGGTCACGCGCGCCGGCTGTCCGCGCACGATGCGCGGTCCCGGAGTCTCGACGCGCAACGCCGGGAGGAGGACTCCCGTCGCCGCAGCGACCGGATGCTGCAGGACGCGCCATCCGTCGAGTCCGGTGACGAGCGCCAATCCCGTCGCCCCCACGACCACGCCGGCCCCAGCCGCGAGCAGGCGCCGGGTCCCGCGCTGGCGCGTGCCGGGGGCCAGCACGTCGCCCTTTGCCGCGAGCAGGCGCGCGGTGTCCTCGGCCGCGCGCCTGCCCAGCACGCCCGTGTCCGCCACCTCGAGGGCCACGCGGACGGCGCCCTCGCGCGTGCCGCTTTCCACCTCAACCGCGCGGGCCACGGGGCCGGTCGCGCCGGTGTCGGCGGCGTGACGGCGACCGAGGCGAACCCCGTAGAGCACCAGTGCCACGGCTCCCAGCCATACGGCGAAGGGCAGCATGGACGGCGCGCGCAACCAGCGCGCATCCGCGAACGCCCAGGCGGCCACCGCCAGCACCACGCTCGCTCCCGCGAGCCCGGTGCCGGTGCCGGTCAACGTGGCCGCACGGACCACGGCGGCGCGCTCGCGCGCGATCTGTTCCCGGATCATCACGGCGTCGGCCGACTGGTGACCGCGTAGGTGAACAGGTTCACGCCCATGCGGAGCGCCTGCTCGTGCAGCTCGGGCGGATCATTGTACGTCCCCACGTTCTCCCACCCATTGCCGAGGTCGCTCTCGTACGAGTAGAACAGGACCAGCCGGTCGCCGATGAAGATGCCGTAGCCCTTGGGCGGCTTGCCATCGTGCTCGTGGATCTTCGGCAGTCCCTTCGGGAACTCGTACACCAGATGATAGATGGGGTGCGTGCGCGGCACTTCCACGAGCGGACGGTCGGGAAAGAGCTCCTTCACTTCCCTCCGGAAGCTCTCATCGAGCCCGTAGTTGTCGTCGGCGTGGAGGAAGCCGCCCGCCTCGAGCCAGGCGCGGATCGCCGTGCGCTCCGCCGGCGTCCAGCGCACGGTGCCATGCCCGGTCATGTGCACGAAGGGGAGGTCGGCCAGCGCGGCGTCCGTGGCCCGCACGCGCACTTCCGCCGGCTCGACGCGCAACGCCGAGCGGGCGTTGATCGCTTCGATCAGGTTGGGCAGGCTCGACGGATTGCCGTACCAGTCCCCCCCGCCATCGTACTGCAGGCGCCCCACCGCCAGTCGGCCGCCGGACGGAAGGCCGCCCAGCGCCAGGGCGAAGACGGCCACGATCGCGACCACGCGACGCGTGGCGCTCATGGCTCGTTGGCGAGGCGCCACGCCTGATTGCGCGGCACCCCCTCGGCCATCAGCGCCGCCATCACGTCCCGCGAACGCGCGCCCTCGGCGCGCAGCGTGCGGACCCGCATGCGGAGCTCCTCCTCGTCCAGGGGCGCCGCCGGCGGGGCGCCGTCCAGCACCAGCACGACTTCTCCCTTCGGCGGCGTGTCTGCATAGTACGCGGCAAGGTCACCAACCGTTCCTCGCCGGAACTCCTCGAACTTCTTGGTCAGCTCGCGCGCGACCACGGCCGGCCGGTCCGGGCCGCAGGCCACGGCCAGGTCAGCGAGCGTGGCCCCGACGCGGGAGGGTGCCTCATAGACCACCCCGGGATGCGGCAAGGTTGCCAGGGCCGCGAGCGCGCGCGTGCGCTCACCGCCCGTGCGCGGGAGGAAGCCGACGAAGGTGAACGGCCCGTCGCCGAGGCCGCTGCCGACCAGTGCGGCGAGCACGGCCGACGCCCCCGGCACGGGCACGACCGGCAGCTTCGCGGCGATGGCCGCACGCACGAGGCGCGCCCCGGGGTCGGAGACCAGCGGCGTCCCGGCATCCGTGATGAGCGCCAGCGAATCGCCGGACCGCAGGCGGGCCAGCACCGCCTCGGTGCGCTTCGCCTCGTTGTGCTCGTGCAGGGCCTCGAGGGGCGTGGCGATCTCGTAGTGCCCCAGGAGCGTCCGCGCATGGCGGGTGTCCTCGGCGAGGACCGTGGCGACCTCCCGCAGCACGCGGGCCCCGCGCATGGTGAAATCGGCGAGGTTCCCGATCGGCGTGCTGACGACGAACAGCGTGCCCGGCTGGCCGTCCGCGGTCAATCCCAGGGCGGCGGGTTGTGCACCCAGCGTCCGCCGACCATCGTGGCGAGG
>JANLSF010000627.1:0-2134 GCA_031362285.1 Gemmatimonadota bacterium
GCCGCCAGCGCGCAGGCCCAACTCCGCGCGCGTCGCGACTCCCTCGAAGCGGAGCTCAACCGCGTGGCGGTGGTGGACCGCAAGCGGATGGTCGCCATGCGCGACGGCGTGCGCATGCAGGCCGACATCTACCGGCCGCGCAACGCCACCGCCGGCGTGCCGGTGATCTTCTCGCGGACTCCGTACAACTTCAACTGGTGGGACGTGCGCCTCGGCGCGCCGTCGGACATGACGACGGCGATCAGCGCGGTGAAGCGCGGCTACGCCTACGTGGTGATGAACGAGCGCGGCCACTTCTACTCCGAGGGGAACTACGACATCCTCGGCGCGCCGGTCACCGACGGGACGGACGCGATCCAGTGGTTGAGCAGCCAGCCCTGGTCGAACGGCAGGGTGGGGCTGATCGGCTGCTCGAGCACCGCCGAGTGGCAGATGGCGGTGGCGGCGCAGTCTCCCACGGGGCTGGCGTCGATCATCCCGCAGGGGTTCGGCGCCGGCGTGGGCCGGGTGGGCGGCTTCCACGAGCAGGGGAACTGGTATCGCGGCGGCGCGGTGCAGATGCTGTTCATCGCCTGGCTCTACGGCGAGCAGAACCAGGTGCGCCCCATGTTTCCCCCGAACGCCACGCAGGCGCAGCTGGTGCAGGGGTCGAAGCTGTTCGACCTGGCGCCGCAGATGCCGCCGGTGGACTGGGACAAGGCGCTGCGCGCGCTGCCGTCCATCGACATCATCAAGAACGTGGGCGGCCCGTCCGGGGTCTTCGCCGACTCGATGGAGGGGATCGCCACCGGCGGCGCGATGATGAAGCGGAAGCCCAACGACCCCGCGTGGTACAAGGGAGGGCTCTTCCACGACGACATGGTGATCAACGTGCCGGGGCTCTGGTTCATGTCGTGGTACGACGTGAGCGTGGGGCCGAACCTGGCCACGTACAACCACGTGCGGAAGACGGCGCGCCCCGAGATCGCCAACCAGCAGTACGCCGTCATCGCGCCGACGCTGCACTGCGCCTACAAGCGGGCGACCGAGAGCCTGGTGGTGGGGGAGCGCAACGTGGGCGACGCGCGGCTCGACTACGACGCGCTGACCTTCGGGTGGTTCGACGTCTTCCTCAAGGGGGAGCGCAACGGCCTGCTCGACACCCTGCCCAAGATCCGCTACTTCACGATGGGCGCCAACAAGTGGCAGAGCACCGACACATGGCCGCCGCGCGGTGCCGAGACGCTGTCGTTCTATCTCTCGAGCGAGGGGAACGCGAACAGCCGCCTGGGCGACGGGAAGCTCGCGCTGCAGCCGCCGCGCACCGACAAGCCGGACACCTTCCAGTACGACCCGATGAACCCGGTGGCGTCGTACGGCGGCAACGTGTGCTGCACGGGGAACGCGGTGCAGGGGGGCGCCTTCGACCAGTCGGTGCGCGAGGAGCGGAAGGACATCCTCGTCTACAGCAGCGAGCCGCTCAGCGAGGGGATGGAGGTGAGCGGCCCGGTGGAGCTGACCGTGTATGTGAGCAGCAACGTGAAGGACACCGACGTCACCGTGAAGCTCATTGACGTGGGCCCCGACGGGAAGGCGTACAACCTCGACGAGTCGATCCAGCGGGTGCGCTACCGCGAGGGGTACGACAAGGAGGTGTTGATGGAGGCGGGGAAGGTGTACCCGGTGAAGATCGGGCCGCTGACCACGAGCAACTACTTCGCCCCGGGGCACCGGCTGCGCATCGAGGTGTCGAGCTCCAACTTCCCCCGCTTCGACCGCAACATGAACACCGGCGGCCGGAACTGGGACGAGACCACGGGCCCGGTGGCCACCAACGTGGTGCACCACTCGACGAAGTACCCCACCAAGCTCACCGTGACGGTGGTGAAGAAGCCGGTCGTGCCGTGATGACTTGCCAACCATTCGACCTGACGCGGAACGTGACGATGCGGCGTGTGCACCAACTGGCGATGATCACCGTGGCGGCGACGATGCTGCCCGTGACGGCGGGGGCGCAATGCGAGGTGGACCCGGCGCGCGGGTACGGCGTGTGGGTCCAGGCCGGGGAGGCCGTGACCCTCGACACCACCTTCCTCACCGCCGCCGCGCGCAGTTTTGCCCACCGGTGGATGGTGCCGAGTGCGAAGCGCGAGGT
>JANLSF010000637.1:0-2882 GCA_031362285.1 Gemmatimonadota bacterium
GGTGCGCCTCGCGCGGGGCGAACGCATCGCCCAGCTGGTGTTCGCACGGTTCGAGGCGCCGGACCTGGCCGAGGTGGCGGCGCTGGGGGACACCGTGCGCGGCGCCGGCGGTTTCGGAAGCACGGGTCGGTAACACTCGAAAGTCCCCGCTTGCGTTCTGCTCCTCACCTGCCGAAGCTAGGACAGTCGGGCTCGCGCCCGTCCGATGGGGTGTAGGTCAATTGGCAGACCATCCGGCTGTTAACCGGAAAGTTGGTGGTTCGAGTCCACCCGCCCCAGCTGCGTGACACGAACGCCCGGCCCTCAACTGAGCGCCGGGCGTTCCTGCGTCTGGCGCGCCGCCGCTCAGCGCCGTCGGCGCAGCACCCGTCCGGGCAGCGCGCCGGTGACGGCGCCCTTCCAGATCACCGGCACGCCGTTCACGAGGACATGGATGATGCCGGTGGAATACCGGTGCGGGTCGGTGAACGTCGCGTGGTCCTGCACGCGCGCGGCGTCGAACACCGTCAGGTCGGCCCGCTTGCCCACCTGCACCACGCCGATGTCGACCTGGCCCAGCCGGGCGGCCGGCAGGGAGGTCATCTTCATGATCGCCTCGGCCAGCGTGAGGAGCTTCTCGTCGCGCACGTAGCGGGCCAGCACGCGAGGAAAGCTCCCGTACGCGCGCGGGTGCGGGAAGCCGACTCCGAGACCCACGAGGTCGCCATCGCTCTCCACCATCGAACCGGGATGGGCGAGGAAGCGTCGCACGTCGGCCTCGTCCATGCTGTGGTAGATGGCGGTGAAGCCGCCGGCGAGCTGCAGGTTCACGATGAGGGGCACGCCGGCCTCGATGGTGTTCGGCAGCCCCCTGTCCGCGGCCAGGTCGGCCAGCGTGCGGCCCGCGTACTGCGGCGCCGACGGAATGGTGCTGAACTGGATGCTCGTGAGGTCGTTGCCGGCCTGCTCCCGGAAGATCCGGCGCATCTCGGTTTCGGCCCTCGCCCGCTGAGCCGGGTCGCGCATGCGCTCCGCGAAGGCGTCGGCGCCTCCCGCCAGCGCCCACGACGGGATGACGACGTCGCCGTAGGTGTTGAACGCCGTGTAGGGATAGACATCGAAGGCCACGTCGAGGCCGCTCGCACGCGCCGAATCGAAGAGGGCGATGGCCCGCGTGCTCCACCCGAACTGGGCCGCCCCGGCCGCCTTCAGGTGGTGGACCTGCGCCGGCACGCCGGCCTTGCTGGCAATGCGCACCACTTCACGAATCGACTCGAGGAGGGCCGGCCCCTCGTCGCGCATGTGCGTGACATAGCTGCCTCCGTACGGCCGCACGGCCCTGGCCAGCGTCACCAGCTCATCGGTGGTCGCGAAGGTGCCGGGGAGGTACTCCAGTCCGCTCGCGAGGCCCAGGGCGCCCTGCCGCATGGCGCTGTCGGCCAGCGCGACCATGTGCGACAGCTCCCGTGCCGTCGGGGCCCGGTTGGCGAGTCCCATGACGCGCTTCCTGATCCAGCCATGCCCGGCGAAGAAGGCCACGTTGGGCGCCGTGCGCAGCGACGCGGCGTGCGCGGCCAACGGCCACGGCAGGTCGCCCGAGTGCAGGGAAGCGACCACGGTCGTGAGGCCCTGCCGCAGGAAGTTCTCGGCGACGGGATACTGGTCGATCGCCTGGCTGTGATCGTGGGAGTCGACGAAGCCGGGCGCAACGACCAGGCCGGTGACGTCGACCACCTGGCGGCCAAGCGTCGGTGCAATCCCCTCCCTGGCAATGCGGGCGATGTGGCCCGCCTTGACCCCCACGTCGGCCGTGTATGGGGCGGCCCCGGTTCCGTCGACGATCGTGCCGCCCTTGAGGACGAGGTCGAACCGCGTCGCCTGGGCGGGGAGCGTGCCCGCGACCCATACGGCCAACAGGGCTGCCACGGGGGCGACGGCACGGAGGGAGCGAATCGCGAAGCGCGCCATGCCGTAGGATGTCACGCGGATGGACTAACGGGAATGGGCGTCGGAACCGGGGCGGCGCGCCCTTGCGAGTCGGCCGCTCGAGGTGGCGCCACCGGCCTCGGTGCGCGATCAGATGCCCCTCGTGTCCCGACGGACGACCACCCTTCGCGAACTCCGGCGTGACCGGCAGGGGCTCGCCGTCCGGGTTCGGGTGGTCCGTGGGAGCCGGTGAGGGGCAGTGGGGATCGGGAAGGCGGCGTGGGGGGTGCGCCCCACCGCCGACGGCGTGACGGACATGGGGGGGAGGGTCGTCTAGGTTACGGCAGGGCAACGGCTTGTAGGAGTTTGCCTGCGTCCGTTAGCTTCAACGTTCGCCCGTCCACGACATCCCGATTCGCCCCCCCACGTGCATGCCGTCATTCGTCGGCATGTGCCCGACTCCTCCCGATGCGCTGGCCGTTCTTCAAGGCGGGTTCGCTCTTTCCCGCCAACGCGATCGCCGTCGACCTTGGCACCGCCAACACGTTGATCTACGTGAAGGGCGAGGGCATCGTGCTCAACGAGCCCTCGGTCGTCGCGCTGCATCGTGAGTCGCGCAAGATCATGGGCGTGGGCCTCGAGGCGAAGCGCATGCTCGGTCGCACGCCCGAAGGCGTGATCGCCGTGCGCCCGATGAAGGACGGCGTGATCGCGGACTTCGAAGTCACCGAGAAGATGCTCCGGTACTTCCTCACGCTGATCATCGAGAACCACGTGTTCAAGGTGAAGCCGCGCGTGATCGTCTGCGTGCCCTCGGGCATCACCGAGGTGGAGCGACGCGCCGTGCGCGACTCCGCGCTCGGCGCCGGCGCGAAGGAAGTGTTCATGGTGGCGGAGCCGATGGCGGCGGCGATCGGCGTCGGCCTGCCGGTGGAGACGCCCACGGGCAACATGGTGATCGACATCGGCGGCGGCAC
>JANLSF010000640.1:0-8700 GCA_031362285.1 Gemmatimonadota bacterium
GGCACCCGACGATGTTCCACATGCGCCCGGCGCGGTCCTCCATCCGCAACTGGACCACCGCCCACGGGCGGCGCCCGGTCCGCGGATCGACGAGGCCGATCGGCCGCAGCGGGCCGAACCGCAGCGTCTCCGGGCCGCGCCGCGCCATCTCCTCGATCGGCATGCACCCCTCGAAGTAGGGCACCTCATCGAACGCCTTGCCCTGGTGCTGGTCCGCGCCGGAGAGCGCCGTGATGAACGCCTCGTACTCGTCCTTGCTGAACGGGCAGTTGAGGTAGGCGCCCTCGTCACCGGCGCCGTCCATCGTCTCCTTGCCCCAGCGCGAGGCGCGGAAGACGATGGCATCGTCGAGCGACTCGCGGCTCAGGATCGGCGCGATCGCGTCGAAGAAGGCGAGGCCGTCCGCGCCCAGGCGCGGCGTGAGCGCCGCCGCGAACGCCTCGCTCGTGAGCGGGCCCGTGGCGATCACCGCCGGCGACGGGATGGTGGTGACCTCCTCGCGCACGATCGTGATGCGCGGATGGCCGCCGATGCGCGTCGTCACCGCCGCCGCGAACAGGTCACGGTCGACGGCCAGCGCCGATCCGCCCGGAACGCGCGCCTCATCGGCGCAGGTCAGGATCATGGAACCGAGCGCGCGCATCTCCGCCTTGAGCAGCCCGTGCGCGTTGTGCACCTCCGTGCTCTTGAAGGTGTTCGAGCACACGAGCTCCGCCAACCGGTCGGTGTGGTGCGCCGGCGTGGCGCGCACGGGTCGCATCTCGTGCAGCACCACCGCGTGTCCACGCTCGGCCAGCTGCCAGGCCGCCTCGCTCCCGGCGAGGCCGCCGCCGACGACGTGGACGGTCGTCGTCACGCCACCACCGGCTCCGGGACCTCGGCCGGCTCCTCCACGCTCCACTCGTTCAGGCACGTCGGGTTGATGCACTTCCGGAACGCTCCCCGCGTCTTGTTCTGCTTCTTCTCGGCGCCCAGGTACCCGCACTCCGGGCACTTCTCGAGCACGGGGCGGTCCCAGCACACGAAGTCGCAGTTGGGATAGTTGGTGCAGCCATAGAACGCCTTGCCACGCTTCTTGCTGCGCCGCTCGGCAATCTCCCCGCCGTCCTTGGGGCACATCACGCCGGTCGGCATGGAGCGCGTCCCCTTGCACTTGGGGAAGGTCATGCAGCCCAGGAAGTCGCCGGAGCGTCCGTGCCGCTTGAGCATGAAGTTCCCGCATTCGGGGCACTTGTACTCGGTGAGCACCGCGGGCGGCCGGTCGTACACCGGCCGCGTGTACTTGCACTGCTTGGGATGGTTCTCGCAGGCGATGAACGGCCCGAAGAAGCCGCCCTTCGGCACGAGCTTGCCGCCGCAGAGCGGGCAGGGCTCATGGTCGAAGCGCGAGATGTCGTGGGCCTCGGCGATGAGCGCGCCGACGTCGGCCGCCTTCAGCCGGCTCGCGAAGGGCGCCCAGAACTCGTCGAGCACCGACGTCCACTTGCGGTTGCCCTCCTCGACGTCATCCAGTTCCTTCTCCATCAACGCCGTGAAGTTCACGTCGAATTCGCGGGGGAACTGCTTCACCATCACCTTCTCGACCGACTCACCCAGCGGGGTCGGGAAGAAGCGCCGCTGCTCGAGGAGCGCGTAGCGCCGCTCCGCCAGCGTCGAGATGATCGACGCGTAGGTGGACGGCCGCCCGATGCCCAGCTTCTCGAGCTCCTTCACCAGCGAGGCTTCGGAGAAGCGTGGTGGCGGTTCGGTGAAGTGCTGCGACGGCGTGATGGCCGCCACGGGGATCACTTCCCCCGACTCGATCACGGGCAACGCCTGCTCGTCCTCGAGCGCCTTGCCCTCCCCTTCCTCGCGCGACTCGCGGTAGAGGGCGAGGAAGCCGTGGAACTTCACGACGCTGCCGGTGGAGCGGAACAGGTAGGCGGCCGTGCACCCGCCGCCCTTGGCCATCTCGAAGTCGACGGTGGTGGTGTCGAAGACGGCGGGCGCCATCTGCGACGCCATGAACCGCTGCCAGATGAGCTGGTAGAGACGGAACTGGTCCTTGGTGAGGTGCTTCTCCACCGTCTCGGGCTTGCGCGCCGGGTCGGTGGGACGGACCCCTTCGTGCGCATCCTGCGCCTTCGATTCCTTGCCGCTCCCGAAGAGCTGCGGCGTCGCCGCCAGGAACGCCGCGCCGTATTGCGCCGTGAGGAATTCGCGCGCCGTCGCCGCCGCGCTCTCCGCCACGCGGCTCGAGTCCGTGCGCATGTACGTGATCAGGCCGACTGCGCCCTCGTCGCCGATGTCGATGCCCTCGTACAGGTCCTGCGCGAGCCGCATGGCCCGCTTGGAGCCGTACCCCAGCTTCTTCGCCGCTTCCTGCTGCAGGGTGCTCGTGGTGAAGGGCGCGGCCGGGTTCTTCCGGCGCTCGCGACGCTTCACCTCGGTGACGAGGAATCCACCCACGGCATCGCCGGCCGCCTTCCGCCGCGCGGCGTCGAGCGCCGCGAGCGTGCTGCCGGCGTGCGCGCGCGCCTCGCCCACGATCCGCTCGGCCTCGGCTCCCGTGGAAATGCGCGGCTTCTCGTGGTCCACGTGGTGCAGCTTCGCGCCGAACGGCTGGGCCCCCTTCCGAAGCGCGGCCTCGACCGTCCAGTACTCCACCGGCCTGAAGGCGCGGATCTCGCGCTCGCGCTCCACGAGCAGGCGCAGGGCCACCGTCTGCACGCGGCCCGCCGACAGCCCCTTCTTCACGGTCTGCCAGAGGATCGGGCTCGCCTTGTACCCCACGAGGCGGTCGAGGACGCGGCGCGCCTGCTGGGCGTTCACCTTGTCCATGTCGAGCTTGCCCGCCTTGGCGATGGCGCCCTTGACCGCGTCCTTCGTGATCTCGTGGAACAGCACGCGCTGCATCGACACGCCGCGTCGGGGCTTGAGCTGCCCCGCCACGTGCCACGCGATGGCCTCCCCTTCCCGATCCGGGTCGGTGGCGAGATAGATCGCCGAGGCATCCTTGGCCGCATCCTTGAGGTCGGCCAGCGTCTTTTCCTTCCCCTCGATCGTGACGTAGTCGGGCTTGAAGTCGTTCTCGACGTCAATGCCGAGCTTCTTGGTCGGCAGATCGCGCAGGTGCCCGACCGTGGCGCGCACCCGGTAGCCGCGCCCCAGGTACTTGCCGATGGTCTTGGCCTTGGCCGGCGACTCGACGATGACGAGCGCGGAACCGCCGGCGATGTCCCCCTCGTCGTCGATCGGCGGCTCCTTGATGACCGTCTTCGCGGCCTTCTTGATCGCCGCGCGCGCCTTGATCGACGCCGTGCGCGCTGCCGCCGGCGAGCCGGGACGCGCCTTCACCTTCGGCGCCGCCGTCACGCGCGCGGTCGCCTGCTGTTTCGTGGTCTTGACCGTGGTCGCGCCCTTGGCCGCGGTCGTGCTCGTGACCTTGGTCGCGGTCCTGCTCTTGACCGTGGTCGCGCCCTTGGCCTTGGTCGTGGTCTTCCTGGCTGCCATGCTAGTGCACCCGTCCCTGTGAGGCGTTGCCGTCGTCCAACCCGGCGCCGTCGAGCAGCGCCCGCAAGTCGTCGATCGCGATGCGCCCCTCGAACTGGACGAGCGCGCGCTCGATCACCTGCTCGAGTTCGGGGCCGTCGATCGCTCCCGAACCTCGAAGAGCCAGCAGGAGCCCCCACGCCTCGGGCGAGAAGCGCCCGTGCTCATGCGGACCTTGGACACGAACCGTCATCGAGTTGGAGAGGTGAGAGTGGGTATCGACTACGAACCCGGCCTGACCGGCCGGAAAAGCCTGAAGCCCCCGAAGCCGAGGGTGCCGGATCGTACTCCAGCACCCTGCGATTTCGTATCGCGCTCTAATGAATGTACGAATGCGGACCGGGAATCGGCTCCGCCGCGACGGGGTCACACTGACGGAAAGTACGGACCCGCGCAAGGGTCACCCCGAAATGACGTCCTTCAAACGGGCCACAAGTCGTTGTAAATCATACATTTCCGTGTTCACCGCCACGTCCGCCTTGGCGTACGCGACCTCCCGTTCCGCCAGCATCCGTTCCAGCGTCGCGCCCGGATTTCCGCCACGTGAAAGCAACGGACGCACGATCCGCGCCTCACCCATGCGGCGCACGGCCGTCTCCGGGCGGACCTTGAGATAAATGACCTGGGCGGGCGGCTTGAGCATGTCGAGCAACCCCATGCCGGTGATCCAGCCAGCGCCCGGCGCGAGGATCATCCCGGCCACCTGCTGGCACTCGGTGGTCAGGTCGGTCTCCATCTTCCTGAAGACCCCCTCCCCGCGCTCGGCGAACAGCGTCGGAATCGGGATCCCGGCGCGCCGCTCGATTTCCTCGTCGAAGTCGAGAAAGCCACGGCCGAGCGCTTCGGCGAGCAGCTTCCCCGCCGACGACTTGCCGGCGCCGGAGAGACCAACGAGAACGACGTTGCGCGGGGCGCCGGGCGCGTCAAGCGCCAAGCCGTCCGGCGAGGTGAGAAAGGTAGGCATCGTGGTTCCTTCGGGTTTCGGCGAGGGCATCGCCGCCGAACTTCTCGAGCAGCGCCCCTGTCAGGATATACGCCGCCATGGCTTCGGCAATGACTCCCATGGCAGGCACTGCGGTCACGTCCGATCGCTCGGCGGCCGCAGCGGCGGGCTGCCCGGTGGCAACGTCGATCGTCGCCAGGGGGCGCATGAGCGTGGCGATGGGCTTCATGGCCACCCGGACGACGAGGGGCTCGCCGGTCGTCATGCCCCCTTCAAGTCCACCGGCACGGTTGCTGCGCCGGCGGACGCCGCCGGTGCGCACCGCACCCGGGGCGGGGTCGATCTCGTCGTGCACCTCGGCGCCCATGCGGCGCGCCGCCTCGAAACCGAGGCCGATCGACACCCCCTTCACGGCGGGAATCGACATCATCGCCTGCGCCAACCGGCCGTCCAGCTTCCGGTCCCAGCTGACGTGCGACCCCAGTCCCACTGGGAGGCCCCGGACCACCACTTCGCAGACGCCGCCGAGCGTGTTGCCGTCGCGCTTCGCCGCGTCGATGCGGTCGATCATGACCGCCTCCGCCGCCGCGTCGAGCGTGCGAAGCGGCGAGGCGTCGGCTGCGGCATTCAGGTCGTCGGGCAGCGACGCTGGCGGCACGGCATCGATGCCGCCGAGCTGCACGAGGTGACTGCCCACGGAGACGCCGAACTCGGCCAGCAGGCGCCGGCAGACGGCGCCGGCCGCGACGCGCGCCGTCGTCTCGCGAGCCGAGGCGCGCTCGAGGATGTCGCGCGCGTCGTCGCGGTCGTACTTGAGCAGCCCGGTCAGGTCGGCGTGCCCGGGGCGCACGCGCGTGACGGCACGTCGGCGCCCGGTTTCGTCACCGGCACGCGGCGCCGGGTCCATGATCTCGTGCCAGTTGGCCCAGTCCCGGTTGGCCACGCGCATGGCGATCGGCGCGCCTGTCGTCTCTCCGGCCCGCACGCCCCCCTGGAATTCCACGGCGTCGCGCTCGATCTGCATCCGACGGCCGCGTCCATAGCCCTGCTGGCGGCGGACGAGGTCGGCATCGACGTCGGCCGCCACGAGGGCGAGCCCGGCGGGGACGCCCTCGAGGATGCAGGTCAATGCGGGGCCGTGCGATTCGCCGGCGGTGGTGAATCGGAGCATGGCGGGGGTGAAAGCACGCGAGCCCGGTCGGTGACCGGGCTCGCGGGATCGGGCTGGGTCGCCCAGGAGGGGTCTCCCGGGAAAGCTACCTACGGGAGATCGCTCGTGCGGATCGGGATCACGAGGAGCCCTTCCTTCGTGAGACAGTAGCGCTTGACCGAGAGGGTCGGATCGATCAGCAACTCACCCGAGGTCGGGAGGGCCGCGTGTGTCATCATGGCCATGATTATCGGCTCGGCGGCGGCGGGAGCCGCTCTCCGTCTTCGAGGATGTGGGGCGTGACGAGGATGAGCAGGTCGCGCTTGCTCTCGGTCTTGCTCTCACGGGCGAACAGCCGGCCGATGACGGGCAGGTCCATCAGGAACGGAATGCCCTGCTTCACCTGGTTGACCGTCGTGACGGTCAGGCCGCCGATCACGGCCGTCTCGCCGTCGGTGACGAGCAGCTGGTTGTTGGCCCGCTGGCGGTTGATGATGAAGCCGACGTCCGACGCGGCAATCTGCGCGTCCGAGTTCTCGGCCGAGAGCGTCATCAGGATCTGGCGGTTGTTCGTGATATGCGGCGTGACCGTGAGGGTGATGCCGGCCTCGGTCAGCTGCGTGGTGGCGCGCGGCAGCGTGGCGCCGCCGGACGCGTTGGCACCGGCGTCCACGACGCGGAACGGGATCTGCTGGCCGCTGAAGATGTTCGCGGGTCGGTTGTCGAGCGTGACGATGCTCGGCTCGGCCTGCACGTCGGCCAGCTGGTTTTCGCGAAGGGCTTCGAGGAAGCTCGTGATGTAGTACGACCCCATGGCCGTCGAGAAGACGAGGCCCAGGGTCGGGTTGGGCACCCGGGCGTTCGCGTTGCCGACGCCCGTGAGGGCGTTGCCGCCCAGCAGGATGCGGTCGTTCGCGATCGGCGTGCCGAGGGAATCGACGGAGGGGAAGATCGCGCTGGAGAACTGGTTCTTCGTGCGGATGTCGTAGCGAAGCCCGATGTCCTCGATGCGGCTCCGGTTCACGAAGATGATCTTCGCGCGGATGGCCACCTGCGGCGTGCGGAAGTCGAGGTCCTTCACGAACCCGATCAGGTCCGGCAGCCGCGAGGGCACGTCGGTGATGAGCAGCGAGTTGGTGCCCGAGTCGGACACCACCGTGCCGCGCACCACGCACCCCTGGCCGCTCGAGATGGTCTGGCCGGAGGCGGCGGCCGCCGAACAGTCCTTCGAGAGGAGCGAGGTGATGGTCGTGCGAATCGAGCTGGCGTTCGCGTAGTTGAGCTTCACCATCTGCGTGGCCAGGGGCTCCGCCGCCTGCTTCGCGAGCAGGTTGCGGTACGAGTCGACCATGATGATGCCGAGCGAGTCTTCCTGGGCGTCGAGGCCCTGCGACTTGAGGATCGCCTGGAGGGCCACGTCCCACGGCTTGTCGACGATCTCGGCGGTCACGGTCCCGGCGACGTCCTTGCCCACGATGATCGTGCGGCGGGCAAACGCGGCGAAGGCGGAGATGACTTCCTTGACGTCGGCGTCCTGGTACGTGACGGTCAGCCGGGGCTGCGGGGCGGGCACGGCGCGGCCGCGCGCCAACGGCGCGAGCGGCATGGCCACCGGACCGGAGAGGGCGGCACTGCGCTGCGGGATGCGCTCGTCGATGACGGGGGCCGTCGACGGCACCCCACCCAGCGAGGACCACGCCGTGAAGGCATCGCCTCCCTCGACCACGATCTTGAGCAGGCCCTCGCTCTTCGCGACCTGGTAACCACGCGGGCCGTCCATCTCGAGCACGAGGCGGACGACGTCCGGCTTGAACTGCGCCAGGCGCACGTTCGTGATGCCGCCGCGCGAGATCCTGTCATAGAGGAGCGGCGCGCCCGCCAGCACGGCGTTGCGCAGGTCGAGGACGACGCGGTGCGGCGTGCCGAGGGTGAAGTCGGTCACGTCCACCTCACCGTCGACCGCGATGATCACCTCGGTCTTGCCGGCGTTCGGGACGATCCGGAGCGCACTCACCGCGCCGGCCGCGCGCGGCGGATCCGAACGGGTGGGAGCAGCGTTCGCGGCGGAGGTCCCGGCCAGCAGCACCAGGGCCGCCAGCGCGGTCCGCACGGGGGAGAGTCGCGTCTTCATGGCTTCCTCGCAGTGGTCGAGTCACGCAGCGTCAGGGTCTCCTGCCGCGTCGTTCCGAATTCTTCGATGAGGAACGTCACCGAGCGTTGGTTGATGCTGGTCACGCGCAGGCGGCCGAGACTCTGGCCGGGCTTCGCGCGGTAGAGCTCCTTCGTGCTCAGGTCGCGCATGACCGCAATCGAATTGCGGCCGCGCGGGTCCAGCACGACGCCGATCAGCTTCAGGTCGGAGATCGACGGCCGGAGTTCGTCCGACTGCAGGAGCGAGGTGAACGGATCACGACGACCGCCGCGTTCATAGCCGTACGTCTCGCGGTCGATCGTGATGCTCGCGCCGGTCGGCGCCTGGGCGTTGGCGGGCGCCGACGCTGGTGCAGCCGCCGTCGCCGGCGTGGTCGCCGGGGCAGCGGGCTTGGCCGCCGCCGCCGCGGCCGCGGCACCCGCGACAACGGCGGCACCCTTGGCGGGAGCCGCGGGCGCAGCAGTGGGGGCCGCCGGCTTGGCCGCCACCGCCGGTGCCGCTCCCTTGGTCGGAGCCGCCGCCACGGTTCCCTTGCCCGGTGCCGGAGCGGGCGCGGCGACCGGGGCCGGCGCCACCGTGCGCGCCGTGGAGGAACCGCCGGCGGTGATGGGGCCCTTGGGCGTCGGCTTGGCGCCCTGCGCCGCGAGGGCAGCAGGGAGCGCGAGCGTGAGCAGCAGGATCGGACGCATCACGACTTCCCCCCGGCCTTTGGCGGCGCGGCTGGTGCCGTGTGCGCCACGTAGGTCTGCAGTTCGAACGTCGTCGACAGCACCGCCTCGCCACGCCGGTTGACCTTCGACTTGTTCGGCGTCTGGCTGATGTCGATGCCGATGTTCACCGGCGCCATGATGCGGGTGAGCGACCCGACGGCGGACAGGAAGCTGGCCGTGGCGTGGTACGCGCCGTGCACCGAGATCGTGTAGC
>JANLSF010000664.1:0-1502 GCA_031362285.1 Gemmatimonadota bacterium
CGACCGAACCGCCGCCAGCTCCATTGCTTCGTTAGCGGGCGTGGATTCATAAAGTAAGTGCAACAGGGACGCCCAAGAAAAAGGTGACCTGGAATACGCTAGGCTCCGATTCTCCGCCAAGAGAAGGAAGCCAATGAATCCGTATCACCAGATCACCTCAGAGGAAAGGTACAGCGTGGGCGTGCTGCGGCGTCGCGGCCTGACCGCGGCGCGGATCGCCCGCTGGCTCGGGCGCCACCGCAGCTCCATCACGCGCGAGCTCCGCCGGAATGCCACGCGCTTCGACGGCAGCTACCGACCGCAACTGGCCCACTGGTACGCGACGAGCCGCCGGAGCCACTCGCGTCGCAACACGCAGTTCACGCCGACCGACTGGATGCGCGTCGAGGCGTTGGTGCGCCAAGATTGGAGCCCGGAACAAATTGCCGGTCGACTCCGCCGCGATCGCGTGCTGACGATCAGCCACGAGACGATCTACCGGCGCGTGTGGGCCGACAAGGTGGCCGGCGGCGCGCTGTATCTCCACCTGCGGGGGGCGCGGAAGCAGAAACGGAAACGGTACGGGGCGTACGACAGTCGAGGACGCCTCGCGGGGAAGCGGCCGATCGCGACGCGGCCACCGGGCGCGGAACACCGCTCACGCTACGGGCATTGGGAAGGTGATACAGTGCTGGGTGCCGGACAGGCGGGACCGTGCGTCCTGACCCTGGTCGAACGGAAGTCGGGATTCCTCGCGCTCGGCAAGCTTGAACAGCGCACCGGCGCCATCGTGAACGACCGCGCCGAGCTGCTGATCAGTGCCCAACCTCGGCTCGTGCGCACGATCACCGTCGACAACGGCACGGAGTTTCACAGCTACGAACGGCTCGAAGCCCGTGTGCCGGCTCGCTTCTACTTCGCGACACCGCATCACGCGTGGGAGCGGGGCACCAACGAGAACACCAACGGCCTACTGCGGCAGTATCTCCCGAAGGGCGCGAGCATGGCGCACCTCACCCAACACGACTGCAACCGCCTCGCGACCAAACTCAACCGACGTCCCCGCAAACGACTCGGCTACCGAACTCCGGAGGAGTGCTATGAACCCTAATTCCTACTTCTGTTGCACTTCAAAGTTGACATCAGGCGGTGTGCGAACCCCAGTCTCGGTGCCAGCGCTCGTGTGGTGGGCCCCGATGTGTGCCCCCAGCCCTGGGAAGACCGTGCCAAGCGCGAGAACGACGATCCCGAGAAGCGGGTCCACTCCGATCGCAACGGCGACACCGAGGAGCAGGCGCGCAGCAACGAGGCCGACAATGCCGCCAACAATTGCCTTGTTGCGGGCGCCGGTGGGGAGCCAACCCCAACGATCCGCAAGCCAGACGCCAGCACTCACTCCGAGCGCTCCGCCGAGGACGCCAGCAACTCGCTGATCGTCATAGCCTGCTGCGGCCGTTGCGGCGATTGCGGCGCTGAAGCCGACGACCCCGCCAACACAGGAAATGCCGAACGTGGCCTTTGGT
>JANLSF010000668.1:0-2355 GCA_031362285.1 Gemmatimonadota bacterium
GTTGCGCCCCGAACCCACCCGCCCGTGCCCACCGACGAGCCTATCCTCGGAGCCACCGACTACGTCCCGGCTCGCATGGTCAACGAGTTCGTCTACTGTCCTCGGCTCGCGTTCCTCGAGTGGGTGCAGGGCGAGTGGGACGACAATTTGGACACGATCCACGGCCGCTGGGTGCATCGGAGGGTGGACGCCGAGCCGGCGACGGATGTACCCGCGCCCAACTCGGACGACTCCCCCGCCCCGGCGGCGGCGCCGGTCATCGCGCGGTCGATCCTTCTCTCCAGCGACCGGCTGGGCGCCATCGCCAGGCTCGACCTCCTCGAGGCCGAGGGGCGGCATGCGACCCCGGTGGACTACAAGCGCGGTGAGGTGCCCGCCACGGCGGCGCGCGCGTGGGACCCGGAGCGCGTGCAGCTCTGCCTCCAAGGGCTCATCCTCCGCGACAATGGCTACGAATGCGCAGGTGGCGTGCTGTACTTCGCCGCGAGCAAGACCCGCGTGGAGGTGCCGTTCGGCGCCGACCTGGTTGCCCTCACCGAGGCGGCGGTGGGCGGCGTTCGCGACATGGCCGCGGCCGGGCGGATGCCGCCGCCGCTCATTGACAGCCCCAAGTGCCCCCGCTGCTCGTTGAATCCTATCTGCCTTCCCGACGAGACCCGCGTCTGGAGCGGAGCCGGCGTTGGTGAAGTGCGGCGTCTTGTGCCAGCGCGCCCGGACGCCCTCCCCTTGTTCGTGCAGGCCCAGGGGGCCACGGTGGCGAAGCGGGGTGAGGAGTACCTCGTGACGGCGCCCGGCAGCGAACCCACCACGGTGCGTGCGCTGGACGTGTCGTCGGTGATGCTCTTTGGCAACGTCCAGGTGACGACGCAAGCCCTCCGGGCGTTCTGTGACGACGGCGTGCCGGTCACCCTGCACACGAGCACGGGGTGGTTGATCGGCATGGTCAACGCCGGGCTCGGACACAAGAACGTGGACCTGCGCGTCAAACAACATGCGGCCGCCGCCGATCCCGTGGTGGCGCTCGCCATCGCCAGCCGGTTCGCCGAGGGGAAGATCCTGAACCAGCGCACGTTGCTCCGGCGGAACCTGCCCGAGCCTGATCGCCGGCTGATCGCGACGCTGGCGATGCACGCGCGGCAGACCCGGTCGGCGCACGCCACCGACCAGCTGATGGGAATCGAGGGGATGGCTGCTCGTCGGTACTTCGAGGCGTTGCCCTCCGTGTTCAAGGGGTCCGGGGCATGGGCAGCAGCGCGATTCGCGGCTGGCGGGCGGAATCGACGTCCTCCCAAGGACGAGGTGAACGCGGTGCTCTCGTTCGTGTACGCGCTGCTCGTGCGCGAGGTGGCGCTCGCCGCGGCCGTGGTGGGTTTTGACCCCTACGTGGGATTCCTGCACGCTCCCCGCTACGGAAAGCTGAGCCTCGCGTTGGATCTCGCCGAGGAGTTCCGGCCGCTGGTCGGCGACTCGACCACGGTGAGCGTGTTCAACCAGGGCGAGGTCGCCGACCGTGACTTCGTTCGGCGCGCGCGCGGAGTGGCGTTGGGGCCGGCTGGGCGACGCGCGGTGATCGGCGCGTTCGAGCGTCGCATGAACCAGACGGTGACGCATCCGGTATTCGGCTACGTGGTGAGCTATCGGCGGGTGCTGGAGTTGCAGGCGCGACTATTGCGGGCCGTGCTGCTCGGAGAGGCGGCGCACTACCGTCCATTCACCACCCGCTGAACAATGCGCCGACGCTATCTGGTGGCCTACGACGTGAGCGACGCCAAGCGGCTTCGGCAAACGTTTCGGGTGCTTCACGGCTTCGGGAACGCGGTGCAGTATTCGGTGTTCCTGTGCGATCTTTCGACGGTCGAACGGCAATTGCTTCGTGAACAGCTGACGGTGATCTTGAACATGCGTGAGGATCGCGCGTTGATCCTGGACCTCGGCGAGGTGGGCGCCGCAGCAGAATCCATGGAAGTGGTGGGGCGGCAGCTCGAGGCTATGCCGAAGGACTTCCAGGCCGTGATCATCTGACAAGGTCGTGCGAGCGGGGAGGTGGTGCGATGGAGTCGGACCCTGCTCGCGCCGCGCAAACGCCGCGTGGGAAAGAACTTGCGCCACCGCCGTGCAGCCAAGACCGGCGACAAGTTGGTGAAGCGCACTACCCGCTCGCGAATGCCGCTGTAAGATGTTGTGATTCCCGCTGATGCCGAGGCGGGGCTTCCTCGCTCGAGAGGGCGAGGCTCCATTGAAGGGATGCGGAAGCGGCTGCACGCAGCGGCTTTGAGGATTGGCTTCCTCGCTCGAGAGGGCGAGGCTCCATTGAAGGACCATCGGCGACGGCGACGGGGCCGACATGCTGGCGGC
>JANLSF010000684.1:0-6739 GCA_031362285.1 Gemmatimonadota bacterium
CCCTCGCGGACGCGCTGCACGATGCGCTGCTTCGCGGCCTGCACGGCGGAGCGCCCGAACTCGCTGAAGTCCACCGGGACCTCCATGACGTCGCCCACCTCGAAGGCCTCGTCCTCGTACCGGGCCTCCTCGAGCAACACCTCCCGGGCGGGATCGGTGACTTCCTCGACGACGGTCTTGAGGAGCGCGATCTTGATCGCCCCCTTGACCTCGTCGATGGAGACTTCGGCCTGCACCGTGGGCCCGTGCTTCTTGGCGAGGGCGGCGTGGATGCCGTCCTGCAGGAGGCCGTGGAGTTCGGTGCGGTCGAGCTGCTTGCTGTTGGCAAGCTCGCGGATCGCGGTGAGGATTTCAGTCGAGCCTGACATCGGGTTCTCTCTCAGCGGGTCCAGTGGAACGCCAGACGGGCTTCGGCGATCCGGTCGAACGGCACGTGGTGCTGCCCCTTGTCGTCCTGCAGCACGATCAGTTCGGCGCCGGCGTCGCCTTCGACCCCGACGATGGTGAGTTCGGCGCGGCCACCCACGGCCTCGCTCTTGACCGAGGCGAGCCGCCCGGCGAAACGCCGCCAGTCGGCGACGCTCTTGAGGGGCCGGTCCATCCCGGGGGATGACACTTCGAGCACGTAACGCTTGCCGGCAAAGATCCCGGCATCCAGGCCGGCCTCGATCGCCCGGCTGGCCTTGGCACAGTCGTCCACCGTGACCTTGACCCCGTCGCGGCGGTCGATGCGGACGTCGAGAATCGGTCGCGCCGACGACCCCCGCCGCTTGAACTCGACCAGGTCGAGTTCAAGGACGCCAAGTGTCGTCGTGACAACAGCTTCCACGTCGGCGATCATGTGTGCGAACGGCCCCTGTCTGGAAAAAAAAATGTGGGGAAATCCCCACATCTCGCTCGGGCGCCCGAATGGGACGTCCAGCACAGTTAAGGTAGCCGGATGCGCGGCTAGGTCAAGGCGACGCGGCCCGCACCCACGGCGCGCGGCGCGGACTGGACGGCCCGCCCGGGCGCCGGATCAGGGCACGGCGACCCGCTCGATCCGCGCCCCGAGCGCGCGCAGCCGCTCGTCGATGCGCTCGTAGCCGCGCTCGATCTGCCCGATGTTGTTGATCACGCTCGTGCCCTTGGCACAGAGCGCGGCGAGCACCATCGCCATCCCCGCCCGGATGTCGGGGCTCTCCACGGTGGCCCCGCGCAGCCGGCTGGGGCCCGCAACGAGCGCGCGATGCGGGTCGCACAGCACGATCCGCGCCCCCATGGCGACGAGCTTGTCGACGAAGAACATCCGCGACTCGAACATCTTCTCGTGCATGAGGATCACCCCCTCGCACTGCGTCGCCACGACGATGGCGATCGACATGACGTCGGCCGGGAACGCGGGCCACGGCTGGTCCTCGAGCTTGGGCACGTGGCCCCCCAGGTCGTCGATGATCCGCATGGCCTGGCCGCCCGGCACGAGCAGGTCGTCGCCGTCCACCTCGCACTCCACGCCGAGCCGCTCGAAGCCCAGGCGCACCGACCGCAGGTGCTCGACGCCCGCCCGCTCGATGCGGAGCGAACTGCGCGTGACCGCGGCCAGCCCGATGAAGGAGCCGACCTCGATGTGATCGGGGCCGATCGCATGGGTGCCGCCGTGCAGCGTGCGGCCGCCCTCGATGGTCAGCGTGTTGGTGCCGATGCCGTCGATCTTCCCGCCGATCGTCTCGAGGAAGTGGCACAGGTCCTGCACGTGCGGCTCGCTGGCGGCATTGCGCAGGATCGTGGTGCCCTTGGCCGCCACGGCGGCCGTGATCGCATTCTCGGTGGCGGTGACGCTCGGCTCATCGAGAAAGACGTCGGCGCCGCGGAGCTGGCGCGCCGAGAGCTCGAACCGGTCGGTGAGCTCGTGTGTGGCCCCCAGTTGCTCGAGCGCGAGGAAGTGCGTGTCCACGCGCCGTCGTCCGATACCGTCGCCACCGGGCGGCGGCAACTTCACCTCGCCGCATCGCGCCAGCAGCGGCGCGGCGAGCAGGATCGACGCGCGGATCTTCGCGCACAGCACCGGGTCGAGGCGATCGGCCCGCACCGTCTTCGCGTGGATGCGGAGCGTGTTGCGCTCCAGCCACTCCGCCTCGACGCCGGTCGTCCGCACGAGCTCCACCAGCGTCTCGAGGTCGCGGATGCGCGGCACGTTGGTCAGCGTGACCGGGTGCTCGGTGAGCAACGCCGCGGCCACGATCGGGAGGGCGGCGTTCTTGTTGCCCGAGGGGCGGATGGCGCCGGTCAGCCGATGGCCTCCCTCGATGTGGAACTGGAGTTGGGGCATGGGAGGGGGAACGCCGGAAGGGGGTGGAGGGTGCCGATGCGGGAAGTCGTGGCTTCCCAAGCCTTGGTTGACGATTGAGAGGGCGGAGAGGTAGCGTGTGACATGCGATTCCCGTGGCCGCTGGTGGCCCTCGCCCTCCTGGCCGTCGCGCTAACTCCTTCGGACGCCTATGCCTGGACCCCCGGGACGCATGTCGTCCTCGGGGAAGCCGTGCTGCGCTCGCTCGACCTGCTGCCCGTCGCGACCGCTGCCCTGCTCAGGAACTATCCTGTCGACTTCCTGTACGGCTCCATCGCGGCCGACACGTCGATCGCCAAGAAGTACGTCCCGGCGGGACGCCATTGCCACTCGTGGCGGGTGGGCTTCGAGATCCGCAACGAGGCGGGCGACGAGCGGCTCTCCGCGTTCGGCCTGGGGTACCTCGCGCACCTCGCCGCCGACGTGGTGGCCCACAACCATTTCGTGCCGTACCGGCTGGCCGTGACGTCGAGCACGATGGCCCTCGGCCACTCGTACTGGGAAAGCCGGTTCGAGACGGTGCTGGGGGACGCGGGCGCCAAGCGCGCCCGTGAACTGATCCTCCGCGACCATACCCCCGCCGACGCGCTGCTCGACCGGGTCCTCTCCCCCACCCTGTTCAGCACCGGCACCAACCGCCGCTTCTTCCGCGGCATGGTGATGGTCACCGACCTCGATTCGTGGCAGCGGGTGATGCGCGTGGTGGCGGACAACAGTCGCTGGGGGCTCCCGACGCCCGAAGTCGACGCCCACCTGGTCCGTTCGTTCGACTACGTGATGGACTTGCTCGCGCGCCTCGAGGGCTCGGAGCCGTGCGCCTTCGATCCGTCGGGCACGGCCTCGCTCGCCGAAGCGAAGCGGCTCCGGAAGTCGGCGTTCAGCACGGGCGGCGACGCGCAGGTCCTGGACGAGGCCGAGCGGATGTTCGGCTTGCCCACGAGCCCGTTGACCTTCAGCGCCCAGCTGCGCGAACCGCTCTATCCCTTGACGCGACCGCCGAGCAGCTGAGCGACCTTCTTCGGGTCGGCGCTCCCCTTCGACTTCTTCATCAGGAAGCCGATCAGCACTCCCTGCAGCTTGCGCTCGCCGCCGACGAAGCGTGCGGACTCCTCGGGATGCTCCGCGAACACCTCGTCGATCCAGCCGGCGAGGGCCGAGTCGTCGGAGACCTGGGCCAATCCGGCGGCCTGCACGATGGCGTCGGGGGAGGCCACGGGATCGGCCAGCACGCCGCCGAAGACGGTCTTGGCCGCGCTCGATGAAATGCTGCCGTCGGCGACGAGGGCGATGATGCGCGCGAGGGCCTCCACCGGCATGATCCCGGGAAGCGCGTCGGGCTCCAGCGTGCGCTCGTTCAGCGCCTGCAACGCCGCCCCGGTGAGCCAGTTGGCCGCCAACTTCGCGGCGGTGCCCCGCGCGAGCAACGCCTCGAAGTAACGCGCGAGGTGCGCGCTCGACGCGATCGCGTTGGCGTCGATGGCCGACAGCCCGAGCGCCGACTGATAGCGGGCGACTTTGGCCGCCGGGAACTCCGGAAGCGCGGCCCGCTCGCGCTCGATGCGGGCGGCGGGCACGACGAGGGGAGGCAGGTCGGGCTCCGGGAAGTACCGGTAATCGTGGCTGCCCTCCTTGCTGCGCGCGGGACGCACCTCGCCCTTCGCGGCGTCGAACAGCATGGTCTGCTGCTGGATGGTGCCCCCGCCCTCCCACGTGGCCACGTGGCGCGCGAACTCGAGGTCGAGCGCGCGTTCCACGTTGGAGAACGAGTTGACGTTCTTGATCTCGGTGCGGGCGCGCAACGCGGTCGTGCCGGCAGGGCGCGCGCTCACGTTGGCGTCGACCCGCAGCGAGCCCGATTCCATGGAGCAATCCGACACGTTGGCGTACTCGAGCACCTGCTTGAGGGCGCGCAGGTACGCGCCGGCCTCGGCGCTCGAGCGCATGTCGGGCTCGCTGACGATCTCGACGAGCGGCACGCCGGCGCGATTCAGGTCGACGGCGGTGGCCCCGGGGAACCGGTCGTGCAGCGACTTGCCGGCGTCCTCCTCCATGTGGAGGCGGGTGATGCCGACGCGCTTCGGCACGCCGTTGACGACGATGTCGAGCCCGCCCGCGAGCGCCAGCGGCCGGTCGAACTGCGAGATCTGGTAGCCCTTGGGCAGGTCGGGGTAGAAGTAGTTCTTCCGGGAGAAGATCGACCGCTCCTGCACCGCGCAGCCGATGGCCAGCGCGGCGCGGATCGCGAGCTCGATGCACGCATCGTTGAGCACCGGCAGCGCGCCCGGCAGTCCGAGACAGACGGGACAGGTGTTGCTGTTCGGTGCCGCCCCGAACTCGGCGGAGCAGGCGCAGAAGGCCTTGGTGGCCGTCTTGAGCTGCAGGTGGACCTCGAGCCCCACCACCATCTCCCACGTCGTGGCGCTCATCGGTGCGCCTCCACCCCGAGGCCCCGCTCGAGCGCGTACGCCGCGCGGAACATCGCGGACTCGTCGAAGTGGGCGGCGATCAGCTGCGCGCCCATCGGCAGCCCGTCGATCCGTCCCATCGGCACCGACATCGCGGGCACCCCCGCGAGGTTGGCCGTGGCCGTGAAGATGTCGTTCATGTACATCTCGTAGGGATCCGACACGGCGCCCAGCCGGAACGCCGGCGTGGGCGTGGTGGGGGTGAGCATCACGTGCACCCCGGCCGCGAAGGCGCTGGTGAAGTCGCGCGTGATGAGCTCGCGCACCTCCTGGGCCCGGCGGTAGTACGCGTCGTAGTAGCCGGCCGAGAGCACGTAGGTGCCGAGGAGGATGCGGCGCGTGACCTCGGCGCCGAACCCGCGCGAGCGCGTCGCCTCGTACATCCCGGCGAGGTCGTCCCCCATCACGCGGTTGCCGTAGCGGACACCGTCGAAGCGCGCGAGGTTCGACGACGCCTCGGCCGGGGCGATGATGTAGTAGACCGGGATGGCGAGGTCGGTGTTCGGCAGCGTGATGTCCCGAACCTCGGCGCCCTGCGCGCGGAGCGTGTCGCAGGCGCGGTCGCACAGCGCGACCACGCGCGGGTCGAGCGAACCCGGGAAGTACTCGCGCGGACGTCCGACCACGAGACCCGCCAGCGACTGGCCGGCTTCGGCCCGATAGTCGGGCACGGCGCGCGGCACCGACGTGCTGTCGCGCTTGTCCACGCCCGCGATCACCTGCAGGCCGAGCGCGGCATCGTCGACCTCGCGACCGAAGACGGCGACGTGATCGAGCGATGACGCGAACGCCACCAACCCGTACCGGGAGACGCGGCCGTAGGTGGGCTTGACGCCCACGATGCCGCAGAACGACGCGGGTTGGCGGACGGAGCCGCCGGTCTCGGAGCCGAGGGCAATGCGCACCACGCCACTCGCGACGGCCACGGCCGAGCCGCCGGATGAGCCGCCCGGCACGCGCTCGGGATCGAGGAAATGGCGCACCGACCCGAAGGCGGAGTGCTCGTTGGACGACCCCATGGCGAACTCGTCCATGGTGGTCTTGGCGCTGAGCACGGCGCCTGCGGCCCGGAGCTTCCGGACGGCGGTGGCCTCGTACGGGCTCACGTACCCCTCGAGGAGCTTCGAGCCGCAGTCGGTGGGCATCGTGAGCGTGGCGAAATTGCCCTTCACGACCACCGGCACCCCGGCCAGCGCGGCCTCGGCGTGGGTGGGGGCACTGGTGGCCTCGGCGTCCTGGTGCCGGATGGCATTCAGGAAGTCGGGGCCGGCCCGCACGGCGGTGATGCGCGCGCGCGCCGCCGTGGTCGCGTCGAGCGGGGCGATGTCGCCGGCGCGCACGTGGGCGGCCAGGTCGGCCGCGCGCAACTCGAGCAGGTCGGTGGCGGGCGTCATCCCTCCTCGCCGTCGTGCGTGCCGAGGCGCGGCACCGTGAAGAAGTGCGCCTTCACCGTGCCGGCCGGCCCGATCGCCTCGATGGGACGCGCCAGCGGGTCGGCATCGCGCACGTCGGCCCGTGCGACGAGTGGCGCGCGGCCATCGAGTTCGCCGCGCACCGACGACGTGTCCACGCGCTGCAACGCGGCCATGTGTCCGATGATGCCGTTGAGCTCGTGCACCAGCGCGCTCACGCGCGCGTCGCCGAGCCCGAGCCGCGCGAGGGCGGCGATGTGCCGCACGTCGTCGTCGTTGATCGCCACTAGTCGATGCCCCGTTCGAGGTTCGCGAGGGCGATCACGAGCGTCTTGCGCCCGATCGCCTCATCGTCGAAGTCCACCTTCACCTTGGCGTCCCGTCCCTGCCCGCTCAACTCGGCGATGGCGCCGGAGCCGAACTTGCGATGCTTCACCCGCTCGCCCACGCGCAACTCCGGCAGGTCCTGCGACTCCTCCTCGGGCGCATGCCAGGGGAGCGCCGGCGCGCGGCTGGCGACGGGGGTGCCCGGCCGC
>JANLSF010000692.1:0-4515 GCA_031362285.1 Gemmatimonadota bacterium
CCCACACCCCCCCCCCCCGGGGGCGGGGGCGGCGGGCCTCGATGTGGGGCGCTGGGGGCGCCGCCCCGGGGGGCGCCCCACCTCGATCCCGGACGCAACACGGGCCTGCCAGTCGCACCGCGACCGGCAGGCCCGTGTTCGTTTCGGCATGCGCTAGCGGAACACCCGCACCACCTCGCGCATCACCGCCCGCTGGAACGCGCCCGGTCGCACTGCCGTCATGCTCCCCGCCACCGCCAGGTCCGCACTCGGGAAATACCCACCGAAGGTGTTCCAGTAGCCCGAGTGCCCCCACCCCTTCACGCCATCAACATCGAGTTCGAGGATGCCGGCGCGGTACGGCCCCTGCGTGGGCGACACGACCAGCGTCAGCATCGTCTCGAGGCTCGACGGCTTCTTGAACACCTTGCCGGTGAGGAGCCGCAGGTAGAAGTGGGCCACCTCGTGCTCCGGCGCCACGAAACCGCCGCCGCCGTACAGGTCCACGCTCGCGTCAATCCCGTACGTGTCCTTGCCGTCCATGTACTGGTGCGCCCGTTCGATTCCGGGAGGCGGGGCCTCCACGCTCTCTTGCCACGTATACGGAAACTCCTCGCGCGTCATCCGCGTGAGCCGCTTGACCGACGGTCCCAGCAGGTCGGTCGTCTTCATCTCGATGATCTCGCCGAGCAGGATGTAGCCGGTGTCGGAATAGCGGAACAGCTCACCCGGCGCGCCGTACGGCTTCCCCTTGGCCGAGCCGAACTCCACCTGCTCGAGCCGCGACCAGCGGTGCGTGGGGTCCTTGTCGATCCGCTCGGCGTATTCGGGGGCCGTCGTGTGGTCGAAGATCCCCGAGGTGTGCGTGAGCAGCTGCCGGATCGTGATCTTCGCCGGGTCGTAGCCTCCCGCCTTGAGCGCGTCCTGCGTCATGTCGGTGAGGTACTTCGCGAGCGGGTCGTCGAGGCGCAGCTTGTTGTCCTCCGCCAGCCGCAGGATCGACGCCGCCACGTACGTCTTCATGATGCTCGCCTGCCGGAACACGTCCCCGCGCGCGAGCGGCGTGTTCGTCGCCACGTCGCGCACCCCCGACACCGCGGTGTACAGGATGCAGCGCGATGGACTCTCCACCGAGAGCGCCACCCCCGGCACGCCGGGATTCGCCCGTCGCACGCTGTCGGCCAGCCGGTCGAGCGCGGTGGTCCACGCCGTCTGCACGTCCGGCGCCGGGCAGTCGCGCGGAGCGGAGACGCCGAGCGTCGCCAGGAGGACGGCCGCGCCGGCGGCGAGGCCGACCATCATTCGAGTCCGACGGATCATCCGGGTCGTCCTGTGCAGGGGTGAGGCGAAGCTCTCGGGACGACGGCCGGGCCCGCTACGCGTGGCACGTGATCTCGATGAGCAACCGCTGCCAGCTCGCCACGTCATCGCCGCGCACCTTCCGCACCGTGGCGCCGCAGCGGCCCCCCTCGATCATCCACGGCGCCAGCCAGGCCGCGATCTGCAGCGGCAGGTGCCCGATCACGTCGCCACCGCGCGCATGCACCCACACGGCCGGGATCTGCGCCTCCGGCGGATCGGGCACGAGGATCAGCTGGTCCCCCTCCTCGAGCCGATGCACGACGTCGGTGCGCGACCCGAACACCGTGCCGTGCACGGGCGAGTCGAAGTGGGTGTAGGCCGGCGGGGCGATGGACATCCTCCGGGCAAGCTGTCGCGCCGCACCGCGCCTGTCGAGAGGGCGCGCGGCCTGGTTCCGCTACCGCACCCGCCGCGACGTCCACACGCTGCCCCGCTCCACCCATCGCAGCGGCCACCCGAACGCCGCGCCCCCCGGCGTGAGCCCGATCCGCGGCGTCACCGCCACGGTGTCGTCGTCCACCGGCCAGCCCGCGCGCACCACCAGCGCCCCACGCAGCAACGACACGCCGTCCATCGCGCCGTCGAGCCCAAGCGACTGACTGAGCCGGCTCGGCCCGCTCGCGTACAGCGTCTCGCGCGTCGCGATCGGCCCGCGCCGTCGCCGCATGGCCTCGTGCCCGGCAATGGGCTCCAGCGCGCGCACGAGCACCGCGCTCCCCCACCCCTCGCGCTCCGTCACGAGGCAGGTGGACCAGTGCATGCCGTACGTGAAGTACACGTACGCGATCCCGGGCCGCCCGAACAGGTGCCACGTGCGCTTGGTGCGCCCCACCACCGCGTGGCACGCCGGGTCAGTCTCGCCAAGGTACGCCTCGGTCTCCACGATCCGCCCCGCCGTGAGCACGCCGCCCACGTTCGATACCAGCACCGCGCCCAGCAACTCGCGCGACACCACCTCGGTGGGACGCGCGTAAAACGAAGCGGGGAGAATCCGCCCCCACTGGCGCGGATTCGAGCGTTTGTCCGACCGCGCCGGCGCCTCGGTGGCGCGCGAGGCCGCCTTGACGCGCAAACGCCGCGCCCCCGGTGGGGACGCGGCGCTCGCACGACCGGGAGCCTTCTGTCGGCTCACTCGGCCGCGACGGCCTTCTTCTTGGCCGGTGCGCGCTTGGGCTTCGGCGCCTTGGCCTCGGGCTCGGCGGCCACCTTCTTCTTCGCGGCCGGAGCGGCCTTCTTCGCTGCGGCGCGCTTGGCCTTGGGCTTGGCGCCGTTGCCGGCGTCGTCGCCCGGCACGGTGTCCACCCCGTCCATCGTCATCGGCGTCACCGCCGACACGAGGGGCGCGTTGTGGTCTTCCACCACGCCCACCGAGAAGAGATCGATCGGCGGCGGTGCGCCACGCGCCATGCCGCGGCTGCGTCCACTCGCCGGCGCCGAACGCGGCGCCATGCCGCGCGGCAACGCCGCGGCGGCCGTGGCCGCCGGCGCATTCGCCACCGCGGCCGCACTCAGCTGGTCCGCGACCGGGGCGGCATGCGACATCGCCACCTCGAAGTCGTCGCCACGACGGCGCAGGTCGATCACCTCCGCATCGTGCGAGTCGCGGAGGATGCGCGGGAAGTTGCGCTCCGAGAGCGACTCGGAGTCGCGCCCGAGCAGCTCGAACGCCTTCTCGCGCACGGCACTCGCCTTGACCGGCGCGTCGCCGGTGACGAGGGCCGCGACCGAGCGGCGCACGAGGTCGAAAGCCTCGTCGCGCGTGAGTCGCTCGCCGCCGGCGCCGATGTTGGCCCCCGGCGTGCGGAGTGACGCGAAGCTGCGCGCCGGCTCGGCCGGAGCCGGGGCCGGAACGGCCACTGCTGCCTCGAACTCCCCCGATGCCACGGGCTCGGCGGTCCCCTCGGACGCCGCGGCGCCCTCGGGACGCTCGCGCTCACGGCCACGACCACGACCGCCACGACGGCCACGCCGCGGGCGACGCTCCTCGCTGTCCTCGGCCGGACGTCCATCGCGGGCCGGCGCTTCGGCCGCCGCGCGCGACGCGCCGCCCACCGGCGTCGCCACCTCGAGCTGGCCGTTCTCGAGCTTGTTGACCACCACCAGCCCCTTGCTGGCGGCCTCCTGGCAGAAGCGCGAGAACTTCGAGTAGCCGAGGTTCTTCTCGTCGAAGCTCGGGTCGAGCTCCTGCATCACCTGCTTGAGGCGGTCGCTGCGCATGACGTCGCCATTGCGCTGCATCCGCTCGATCGCCTCGGCCACCAGCTCCCACGGGTCGCGACGGGCGACATCCTCGTCGCTCGTCTTGGAGAGGCCGGCCAGCGAGTTGTAGCTGTAGTACTCGTCGCAATTCTGCACGAGCAGGTCGCTCGCGCTCTCGCGGATGCCGACGCCGATCACGTACTTGCCGTACTCCTTGAGCTTCATGACGAGGCTCGAGAAGTCGGAGTCGCCGGAGAGGAGGATGAAGGTCCCGATCTCGGGGCGCGTGAAGACGAGCTCCACGGCGTCGATGGCGAGGCGGATGTCGGTGGCGTTCTTCTTGGCGCTGCCGTAGGCGACCGCCATGATCGGGTCGATCGACGACTCGGCGAGCGAGACGACATACTGCGGATAGCGGCGCCAGTCCGCGTACGCACGTTGAACCGCGACCTTTCCCTTGATGACGTCGGAGGAGAGCAAGCTGCGCAGCTCCTTGCCGAGGTCCTTCTGGATGCCGAGCGTGACGTTGTCGAAATCGATCAGGAGCGCGGCGTTGGGCGCATGGGCGTAGGCGCCCAACGGGGCGACCTGAGCGACGGGGGCGGCGGTCTGTGGACCGCGGTGGACCGGCGCAGGCGACTTTCTCGCGCCTGCGGCGGCCCGGGGGGTGTGACGATTGTGCATACCATTCCTGTGAGTGAGCGCCGGTTCATCCTCGCATTCAACCCACCGCGTCGCATCGACCGGGGCCTCCGCACATTTTGCGGGGGACCTTCCGATCACACGGCCGTCAGCGGCTGAAGGCGCCGGACTTTCGACTCGGCGGACTCCCTGATGAACCATCAGGGCGCATCGCCTGTCCAAACGAGCGCGTGGCCGGACATCTATCCGACAGCATTCCGCGCCCCGTTCGGATGTATAATGTAGTGTCTCGTAAGGCGTTGCGTAAGGGCTCTCCCGCCAACGGGCTCGTTG
>JANLSF010000708.1:0-1858 GCA_031362285.1 Gemmatimonadota bacterium
CAATTGCGAGGAGCGACAGGGCGCGCGACTTGCGCTCTTCTGCTACGGCACAACCGGTCGCGGCTCCATGCGCACAATCCACAGCCCCGACACCATGTCGTTGACGAACACGAGCCCGTTCTTCACGACGGCGCCCCACGTCATCACCTTGTTAGGCACCACCCCATTCGCGTCGAACGGCATGAGCTCGGCAATGGTCCGGCCCTGCGCCTTGAGGTCGCCACGCAGCTCGCCGCTTATGTCGAACGCATGAAAGCCGCCGTTATAGGCGCCCATATAGAGCGTGTCTCCCTCCGCCCAGACGTTGTGCACACCGCCGTATTCCGGCTCGTACCAGGCCACCGACTTCGGCTTCAGGATGTCGGTGACGTCGAGCACCTGGAGGCGGCCGTACGCGCGCGAGGGCTTGCCGGCGAAGAGGTCCTGCGCCGACTCCTGCGAAAAGACCTCGTCGGCGATGAAGACCCAGTTCTTGTGGCGCCAGGCGGTGTGCGTGCCGCGGATGAACCCCGCGCTCGCCGACTGTTCCACCTGCTTGTACATGGCGTTCAGGTCGTACTTGTACTGCGACACGAACTGCGGGTTGGACGGCGAGCCGCCCTTGATCCCGTTGCCGACGTCGAGGATCACGAGCCCGTCGTTCCACCACGAGCCGTAGAGCAGTCCGTCCTGCACGTCGATGTCGTGGACGTAGCGTCCGAGGTCCGCGCGCGGCGTCTTCCACTGCGCCACTTCCTTCGGCTTGGCCGGATCGTTGATGTCGATCACGTGCACGGCGCCGGTGGCGTCGTTGGTCAGGTAGATGTGCGTCCCGTGCCTGGGCTGCGTGAAGATGAACGTCGAGTGCACGCCGCCCGTGACGCCCTCGGTGAACTCGCTCACCACCTTCGGGTGCAGCGGGTCGTCGAGGGTGCAGATGACGATGCCGTTCTTGCGGTCGGCGGCGCCCTCGCGCGTGAACACGAGCACCTTGCCGTCGGCGCTCGTCATGATGTCGTTCACGAGCCGCGTGTTCGACAGCACCGAGTCGACGATGACCGGCGCCGCGGGATTGGACACGTCGATGGTATAGAACCGGTCGCCGCCCAGGTGCGTGCCGAGGTAGGCGACCTTGCCGTTCGGGTGCACCCAGATCTCCGACGTGGGAAACTTGGTGCGGATCATCGTGCCCACGATCGTGGACTTGCGACGGACATCGCGCGGGGCGACCACCACGGTGGCCGTGGCCACCCGGCTGCCGAGCTGCGCCGTCACGGTGTAGGTGCCGGGCTCGTACGCCACGAAGGCGCCGTCGGGATCCACCTGGCCCTGGCCTGGGGCGAAGCTCCACGCCGGCGTGAGGCCGGCGATGGTCGCGCCCGCCGCGTCGCGCGCGGTGGCCGCGAACCGGACCACGTCGCCGGTGCGCACCTGCGCATTCGACGGCGCGAGCGTGACGCCGGCAATCGTGGCGCGGGGGACCTCGACGGCGAGGGTCGCCACCGCGGCGCCGGCGCGCGCGGTCACGCTGGCGCGCCCCGGGCCCACGGCCTCGAGGAGGCCGTCGCCGGTGACCTTCACCACGTTCGGTGCCGACGAACTCCACGTCGGGATGTCGCCGCGGCGGTCGGCGTTGGCGGCCAGCACGACGTGATTCACGTGCACCACCTGGCCGAGCGCGAGGCGCGCGGGTCTGGGATCGAGTTCGATGCGCGCGGCAGGACCCGGCACGACCTGCACCGTGACGCGCTGGATGATCGGGCGCTGTCCGGTGACGATGGCGCTCACGACGATCGGCGACGGGCCCATGGCGACGCCCGTGAACAGGCCATCGCGGCCCACCGAGCCCGTTTCGGAACTGCTGGCATCGGCGAACAGG
>JANLSF010000713.1:0-1697 GCA_031362285.1 Gemmatimonadota bacterium
GTGCGTGAGCGCCAGCGTGCAGCGGCGGATCCCCCGCCGTCGTGCCAGCGGACTTCGAGGGGCGACGCGCCCGGATGGGCCTCGGCGACGGCGCGCACGTCGCGCATGACCCCCGCCGGCAGGGCGGGGCCGCGGCCGAGCTCGATGGCCACCGCGACCGTCCCGAGGCTCCGCACCTCGGCGAAGCGCTGGATCGTCTCGACGATGAAGGTGGGCGCGTCGGCTCCCTCGTCGCGGCGCGAATAGCCGCCCTTGATGAGCACCGGGATGTCGACCTTCACCCGGTCGCCGATCGCCGCCCAGGCCTCGGGGAAGACGAGGAGCTCCGTGGTGCCGGTGAAGTCCTCCACCGTGAGCCGGGCGAACTCGGCCCCCGACTTCTTCGAGAGCTGCTTCTTGATGGAGGTGACGACCACACCCAGCGTCATGGCGCCCTCCTGCCAGGTGCCGAGTTGCGCGAGCGTGTGCGAGGCGAGGAGCTCGCAGTCGGTGCGAAACGGCTCGAGCGGATGGCCGGAGATGTAGAAGCCGAGGATCTCCTTCTCGCGCGCCAGCCGTTCCGACTCGGGCATGGGAGCGACGCTCGGGAGCCCGCGGGTCGTGGCCGAGGGCGCCGTCGCGTCGGCAAAGGCCTCGCCGAACATGGAGACCTGGCCCGAGGCGCGCTCGTCGTGCTGGAAGGCGGCCTCCTGGAGCGCGCCGTCGAGGGCGGCGAGGAGCTGGGCCCGGTGGCCACCCCCCAGGTCGTCGAGGGCGCCGGCGTTGATGAGCGCCTCGAAGACGCGCTTGTTGCACAGGCGGAGGTCGACGCGCCGCGCGAGATCGTCGAGCGCGGTGAACGGTCCGGCCGTGTGCGCGGCGAGGATGGAGTCGATGGCGCCGCGCCCGACGTTGCGCACCGCGCCGAGGCCGAAGCGGAGGCGCTTGTCGGCGATGACGGTGAACTTGTAGCCCGATTCGTTGACGTGCGGGGCCAGCACCTCGAGTCCCAGCTCGCGCGCCTCGGCGATGTACTTGACCACCGCGTCGGTGTCGCCGATGCACGCGGACAGGAGGGCGGCCATGAAGTCGGCGGGGTAGTGCGCCTTGAGCCACGCGGTGTGGTAGGCCACCACCGAGTAGGCCACCGAGTGCGACTTGTTGAAGCCGTAGCGGCCGAAGGTCTCGATCTGAGCGGCGATGTCCTCGATGACCGACTTCTTGTACCCCTTCGCGACGGCCTTGGTGATGAACTTGCCGAGTTCCTGCTTGATGAGGTCGGCGTCCTTCTTGCCCACCGCCTTGCGGAGCACGTCGGCTTCGGCGAGCGAGATGCCGGCCAGCACCTGCGCGATGCGCATCACCTGTTCCTGGTAGGTGATGACGCCGTACGTGGGCTTGAGGATGACCTCGAGCTCGGGGAGCTGGTACGAGACCGGCTCCTCGCCGCGCTTGCGCCGGATGTAGACCTTGTGCATGCCCGTGTCGAGCGGGCCGGGGCGCATGAGGGCGTTGGAGGCCACGAGGTCGTCGAACCGGTCGCAGCGCATGGAGCGCAGCACGTCGGTGGCCAGCGGCGACTCGAACTGGAAGACGCCGGCGGTGCGGCCGGCGCGGAGCATCCGGTACGTGGCCTCGTCGTCGAGGGGCAGCACGGCCAGGTCGAGGTCGAGCCCGAGGCGCGCCTTGATCGACTGCAGCGCGTCGTGGATGACGGT
>JANLSF010000723.1:0-6242 GCA_031362285.1 Gemmatimonadota bacterium
CAGCGCCTCGCCCCCGGGGCGCACCGAGCGCTTTCCGATCGTGCTTCCCGCCGGCAAGGGGATCCTGTACACGGAGTGGAGCGGGGGCATGGTCGGCTCGCGCATCATGCACCGGACGTTCGAACCGGGTTCGGCGACGCCGATCGGAGTGGAGGACGGCACGGGCCTCGGCGTCGTGGATGGGTTGCTCCTCGTCGGCGGCTCCGGCGGAGTCGTGGGCCTGGTGCCCGTCAATGCCGATGCAACGCGCGCGACCGGATCGCTGACGCCGGTTGTGGACCAGGTGGCGCTCACGGGCCTCGCGACCCTGGCGACGATCGCCGACAACGGGACGCTGCTGTACCCGTCCGGCTCCAATCGCGCGGACCTGATGCTGGTCGGCGCGCGCGGTGACTCCACGGTGGTGTCGCCCGAGCGAAGGGCCTTCAGCACCCCACGCTTCTCACCCGACGGCAAGCGCATCGCCGTGACGGTGAACGGGCGGCAGGGGCCCGACATCTGGGTGCTCGAGGTGGCGGCGCGATCGCTCGCGCGCCTGACGACCGATGGCCGGGGCAACATGCGGCCCGAGTGGTCGCCGGACGGCAACCAGATCCTCTTCCGGTCGCAGCGCGACCGCCCGGCGGCGTACTGGGGGCAACGATGGGATGGGGGACGCCCGGCCGAGCGGCTGCATGCCGCCGAGGGCAAGGATGTCTGGGAAGCACAGGTCTCGCCGGACGGGAAGTGGCTGCTCTATCGGGTGGGCACGACCGCCGCGGCCGACCTCTGGGTCCGCAGACTCTCCGGGGACACCACCTCGCGACCGTTCGTGGCCACGCCCGCGACCGAGCACGAGGCGCGAGTGTCCCCCGATGGTCGCTGGGCCGCCTACGTGTCGGACGAGTCGGAGGTGCCCGAGGTGTACGTGCGCCCCTTCCCGTCCGGCGATCAGCGCATCCAGGTGTCCACGGGCGGCGGCGAGCAGCCGGTCTGGTCGCGCGACGGGCGGTCGCTCTTCTACGCGGGCGCCCGGGGAAGCGTCTTCGTGCGCGCCGCGGTGACCACCTCGCCGCAATTCGCCGTGACCGCGCGCGATACGATCCTGCGGGGGGAGCACATCCCGCAGCGGCAGGGGCATGCCAGCTACGACGTGGCCCCCGATGGCGCGCATCTGCTGCTCGTCCGGCCGGAGTCCTCCATGTCAACGGTGGTGGTGGAGGTCGGTTGGCTCGATCGGGTGCGCGCGACGCTCGCGCGCGGGGCGGGGAAGTAGCATGACCGACGACCTCCGCGCCCAGCTCCAGGCCGCCCTCGGCGGGGCCTACACCCTCGAGCGCGAGCTGGGCGGCGGCGGGATGTCGCGCGTGTTCGTGGCGCGCGACAACACGTTGCATCGCCTAGTGGTCGTGAAGACGCTCGCCCCCGAGCTCTCGGCGTCCATCAACCTCGATCGCTTCCAGCGCGAGGTGCGTCTCGCCGCCCGGCTGCAGCAGGCGAACATCGTGCCCGTGCTCGCCTCGGGTGAGGCCGGCGGCACGCCGTACTTCACCATGCCGTTCGTGGACGGCCTCTCGCTCCGCGCGCGGCTCACCCAGGGACCGATCCCCACCGGCGAGGCGCTGCACATCCTCCGCGACATCGCCAAGGCGCTCGCCTTCGCGCATGGCCAGGGGGTGGTGCACCGCGACATCAAGCCGGAGAACGTGCTGCTCTCGGGCGGCACGGCCATGGTCGCGGACTTCGGCATCGCCAAGGCGCTCGTGAACGCCATGGGCGCGAAGCCCGGGAGCGCCACCGGCAACGTCGCCGCGCCCGCGGTCACCGCCGAGAGCCTCACGCAGATCGGCTCGGCCCTCGGCACGCCGGCGTACATCGCCCCTGAGCAGGCGGCCGCCGACCCGAGCACTGACCACCGCGCCGACCTGTACGCGTGGGGGGTGGTGGCGTACGAACTGCTCGGACAGCGGCATCCGTTCGCCGAGCGGACGACGCCGCAGTCGCTGCTCGCCGCGCACATGGCCGAGGTGCCGCGTCCCCTCAAGGAACTGCAGGCGTCGCTGTCGCCGGGGCTTGCCGGCATCGTGATGCGCTGCCTTGAGAAGGATCCGGCGCGCCGCCCGCAATCGGCCACGGAAGTGCTGCTCGGGCTCGACAATGCGAGCACGCCGGGGGCGAACGTGCCGGCGCCGCCGCCGGTGGCTGCGGCGCCTGGCGGCGGTCGCACTCGCATCATGGCCGGTGTCGCCGTGGCGCTGGTGGTGGTCGCCGTGGGCGCTCTGCTGATGCGGCGCAGTCCGAGTGCGCCCACGACGGCGGTGGCGAGTGGCTCGCGCGTCGCGAAGTCGCTCGCCATCCTCCCGTTCGTGGCGTCGGGTGGCGACACCGCCAACGCGTACCTCGCCGAGGGGATCGCCGAGGAGGTCAACAACCGGCTGTCGCAGGTGCCGGGGCTCAAGCTCGCGGGCCGCCGCTCGGCCGCAAGCTACGCCGGCAAGGGCGCCTCGGCGCAGGAGATCGGCGCTGCGCTGCAGGTGGCCAACGTGCTCGAGGGCACGGTGCGGCGCACGGGCCAGCGGATCCGCGTGACCGCCGAACTCTCGAGCGCCGAGGACGGCCACGTCATCTGGCAGCAGGCGTATGAGAAGGACCGGAAGGAGATCGGGGTCGTACAGGACGAGATGGCGCGTGCCATTGCAGGCCAGCTGGCGGTGACGCTCTCGGCGGGCCCGAACCTCGGTGCGCGCGATGCGGGCGCGGTCGACCTCTACCTCCGGGGGATGTATCTGTTCCGCCGTCGCGCGATGGCCGAGGCCCGCTCGGCCCTCGAGCAGGCGGTCGCGCGCGACAGCACGTTCGCGCAGGCGTGGGCAGGACTGTCGCAGGTGATCGTGATCGCGCCGTACTACTTGCCCATCAGAGTGTCGGAGGTGCTCGGACCGGCGCGCGTGGCGGCTGATCGTGCCCTACGGCTGGAACCGCTGTTGGCGGAGGGGCACGTGGCCCGTGCGCTGGTGCTGATCGAGAGCTTCGACTGGCCGGAAGCCGAGCGCGAGTTGCGCCGGGCGGCCACGTTGGATCCCGGGTCGGCGGAGCCGTGGCTCCGGCTTGGCCTGATGCGTCACTACATGGGTCGGCCGCGCGACGCGCTCCCCGAGTTGCAGCGGGCGCAGGCGCTCGACCCACTCAACTGGACGACGGTCGCATATCTGGGGCACGCGAAGCTCATGCGCGGGGAGGTGGAGGCTGGCCTCGCGGACGGGCGCCGCGCGATGGAGCTGGAACCCACCTCCCTGGCGGCCCTCAACCTCCTGCTCATCGGCTACCATCTGGCCGGTCAGCGCGACTCGGCGCTGGTGGTGGGACGCCAGCTGATCGCCGCGCGGCCTTCCCCACAACTCCTCGGAGCGGTGTCGTTCGTGCTGGCGCGGGCTGGGCATCGTGCGCGGGCCCAGGCGCTGCTCGCGAGGCTCGAAGCGACGCCCGCGAACACGTGGCGACTCAACGGCGGACTCCTGCTCGCGTACCTGGGACTCGGCGACACGACCGGGGCCATCGCGGCGATGGAGCGCGCCGCTGCCGGTGACGGCGAGCGCCTGCAGTCAATGTGGATGTACCTCGATCATCAATTGCCCCGGAGCGAGCGCGTGGTCAGGGCGCTCCGACGCTACCACGTGGACACGGCCGACGTGCACCTCGCACCTCCCGCGCCGCGGTGAGCGTTCGTGTGCGGTGCGAAACTCGCGTCGCGTGATCGCGTAGGGGCGGCATGGTCTGGCGTCGGAACAACGCCGTGGGGGTTCGGCAACCGGGCACTTCGCGACCCCGCCGCCCCGCCGCCCCGCCGCCCCGCCGCCCCGCCGCCTCGCAGGTTCGCCGGTTCACGCCTCGTCCACGCAACATGCCTCACGCTCGTCGCAGGATCACGGCGCTCGGCTCGCTGCTCGCCTTGGGCGGCTGCTCGAGCGGCGGCACCGCGCGTCAAGTCACCACGCCGAGTCCCGCGAGTGGGGCGCTCGCCGCATCACTCGACAGGCTGGCCCCGCGCTGGCTCGCCGAGGCCAGGGTCCCGAGCCTCGCCGTCGCCTACATCAAGGACGGCGCCGTGCAGTGGACGCGCGCCTACGGCGAGCAGGCGCCGGGGGTTCCCGCCACCACGCGCACGCTCTATAACGTCGCGTCGCTCACCAAGCCGGTGTTCGCGGAGACGATGCTGCGGCTGGTCGCCGATGGGCAGCTCACGCTGGACGAGCCGCTCTCGCGCTACTGGGTGGACCCGGACCTCACCGCCGACGCGCGCACGCAGCAGCTCACCGCGCGTATCGCGCTCACGCATCGCACCGGGTTCGCCAACTGGCGCCGGGAGACGGGCGGAAGGCTCGCCTTCAGGGCCGATCCCGGTTCCGTCTATGGATACTCGGGTGAAGGGATGGAATACCTCGCCCGTGCCGCCGAGAAGCGGACGGGGCTGACGCTCGAGCAGCTCGTGCAGCGTCACCTGTTCGACCCGTTCGGCATGCGCGACGCGGGCTGGCCCATGCGCGCTGCCTTCGAAGGGCGCCTCGCCGTGCCGTCGGGGCCGGATGGCTCACGACGCGAGCCCGACATCGCCGCGACGGCGAGCGCGGCCGACAACCTGCTCATCACCGTGGGCGACTACGCGACCTTCGTGGCGCGCGTCATGGCGAGTGATGCACTGCCGCGGTGGTTGCGCGCCGAGCGCGATTCGCTGCAGGCCGTGGACCCGAGCGGTACGCAGCCGTGCAATCCGGCCACCAACGCGCGTTGCCCACGGCGCGGCGGCTATGGCCTCGGCTGGTCGGTGCTCGAGTTCGAGGGGGAAACGGTGCTCTGGCATACCGGCGCCGACTGGGGGGAGCGCACGATGGTGTTCTACGTCCCCGCGCGGCGCGAAGGGGCGGTGCTGTTCACCAACTCGTTCGACGGCTTCAACGTGATCATCCCGGCGGGGATGGCCCTGGTGAGCGGCACGCCATTCGCCGACTTCCTGGCTTCGGGCACGGCGCCGCCGCGCAAGCGCTGAGGGCGGCGGCGCGCTTGCTCGCGCCCGGGCCGGATCGCATACTGGCTGTTTCCAGCCGGACTCCCGCCCACAGGACGCATCGCATGCTGCACGCTCAGCCCGCCGCCAGGCCCGCGATCTTCGCTCTCGCCTGCGTGTTCCTCGGCGCCGCGTTTCCGGTCGGCGCGCAGAGGGCGGCCCAATCAGCGGGCGCCGTTGACCCCCGCCTCCTCGACGGCCTCGCCTGGCGGAACCTTGGCCCGTTCCGCGGCGGGCGCGTGGGCGCGGTCTCCGGCGTCATCGGTCAACCCGGCGTCTTCTATGCCGGCTTCCCCGGCGGCGGCCTCTGGAAGACGACCAGCGCCGGCACCGTGTGGGAGCCGGTGTTCGACGCCGTGAAGAGCGTCTCGTCGGTAGGTGCCGTGGAAGTCGCGCCATCGGATCCGAACATCGTGTACGTGGGAACGGGTGACTTCATCACTGGCGGCACCCTCGACCAGGGGAACGGCGTCTACAAGTCCATCGATGCCGGGAAGACATGGCAGCACCTGGGACTCGAGCGAACGCGCCACATCCAGACCCTGCTCGTGGATCCGCGCGCACCCAACACCGTGCTGGTGGGTGCCCTCGGCGACCACGTGAACGCCAACGACCAGCGGGGCGTGTTCCGCAGCACCGACGGCGGCCGCACCTGGGCACGCACTCTGTACGTGGACAGCGCCACCGGCATCGCCAAGCTGTCGCGCGCCTTCGACCGAGCCGACATCATCTTCGCCACGACCGCGCGCCACTACACGCCGCCGGGCTACGCGGTGGGCTCGTATCGCTCCTGGCAGTTCAGCACGAGCGGCACCAGCGGTGACACGACCAGTGTGCTCGCCGCGATCTACAAGTCGCTCGATGGCGGCATCACGTGGACCGCATTGCGCACCACCGGGCTGCCGCGCCTCGAGGGACGGATGTCGGTGGCCGTGGCCATGGGCACCAACGCCCAGCGGCTCTATCTCATCACCAACAGCGCGCTGTATCGGTCGGACGATGGCGGCGCCTCGTGGCGCCAGATGGCCGCCGACGACGAGCGCATCCGCAACGGGCAGGGCGGCTACAGCTGCGGCGTCTACGTGGACCCGACCAACCCGGACCTGATCTACACGATCAACACTGCGGCCTACCGGTCCACCGATGGCGGCCAGACGTTCACCGGCATCAAGGGCGCTCCCGGCGGCGACGATCCGCAGCA
>JANLSF010000817.1:0-7052 GCA_031362285.1 Gemmatimonadota bacterium
TATTGAAATAATGGCATCTTCCAGAAACCCGCTAGCCCCCAATAGGCTTTCGGCAATTTCGCTGGTCGCGCGCGGGGTGATCCGCCCGACGGACCGCGTGGTGGCCGTGCTGACCGGGCACGTGCTCAAGGATCCCGGGATGCTGGTGGAGCTGCACCAGACACGCGCCGACTTCGCCAAGGCGAACCGGCCGATCGAGATCGACCCAGATGTTTCCGCCGTGGAGCGGGTGCTGGCGGCGCCGAGTCGCGCTCCGGGCTGAGTTATGGGGCGCCACCCGCCGCGCGGCCAAGCGATTCCCTGATACCGGTAGGCGCTGCTCAAGGGCCCCCCATGGCCGGGTAGCGGTCCTCCGCAGGAGGCTGCATCTTTTTGGGATGCATCCCGAAGTTTCGTTTCGCCAAACCCGCAGCTTCGCCCCTGCCGAGTTCCGGCGATGGGTGCTCGGTGGCATCCTGTTCGCCGTCGGCGGCTACGCGATCGTGCTGGGGTCGGTTCTCTGGCAGTTCGGCTACGATCCGAACGTGATCCCGCGGCTGATCGCGGTGACGGTGGCCTGCGTGATCGCGGCCGTCGTGGCAGTGCGTGGTCACCCGGTCCTCGGCGGAGTCGCGACGATCGTGATCGTGTGGGCCGAGATCCAGTATGGCTTCTACACCAGTCCCACTGTCCCAGGCGACGCCATCGTCATCCTTCCCGCGCTCGCGGTGGCGATCGGACTCCTGCACGGCGTTCGCTCGGCCTTCCTGTTCACGCTGGCCACGTTCCTCGTCACGATCGGCACCCATCGGCTGTCCCCGTCGGTGCGCGCCACCGGGTTCACGGACCTGCAGGTGCACGAGTTCGTGATGTTCGGGATCGGCCTCGCCGCCACGTGGGGGCTCATTGCACTCACGCTCTCCGGCTTCCGCCGCGTGATCGCCGAGCTGACGGCGCGCGAGCGCGACCTCGAGGACACGCTGCGCTTCTCTCCCGGCGGGATTCTGGTGCTCGACGAAGCCAGTGTGGTGCTGAGCGCCAACCCCGCGGCGTCGGAGACGCTGGCCGTGCCGGCCGACCGGTTGGTGGGACGGAGCCTCTGCGCTGTGCTGGCGGAAGCGTCGGCGGAGCCTGCCACTCCCGTGATCGCCCCGGCCACGACCGATGAATCGCCGACCTCGCTGGAACTCAAGCCGCGCGATGGCGCGTCGGTGCACGTCGAAGCCACGTGGCGACGCATGGAGGGCGGTCGCCACCAGGTGATGTTCCGCGACGTTTCGGAGCGCGTGCGCGCCGAGATGGCTCGGCGCTCACGCGAGGCCGAGGAAGCGAGCGAGAAGCGCATCGAGGCGGTGGGCGAGCTTGCCGGCGGGCTGTCGCACGACTTCAACAACATCCTGACCATCGTGAGTGGCTCGGTGGAACTGCTGCGGAACGAGCGGGACCCGGCGCTGCGGGCGATCCTGTTCGACGAGATCCTCGCCGCGCACGACCGGGGAGCCGCGCTGACCCGCCAACTGCTTGCCTTTGCCCGCCGCGAGGCGCTGCATCCGGTCTGGTTCGACCTGGCGGACAAGGTTCGCTCGCTCGAACCCCGTCTCGTGCGCGTGGCCGGCGACGCCATGCCGCTCCAGTTCGACCTCGCACCCGAGTGCGGCGTGCGCGTGGACCCGCTGCAACTCGAGCAGGTGCTCGTGCGCCTCCTCGCCAATGCGCGCGAGGCCATGCCCCACGGGGGGCCGTGCGAGATCCGCGTGCGTCGCCACGAGAGCGAGGGGCACCCCCCACAGGTCTGGCTCCAGGTCTCCGACCAGGGGGTCGGGATGACCGACGCCGTCGCGGCGCGGGCCTTCGAACCGTTCTTCACCACGAAGGGGCGAGCGCAGGGCACCGGACTCGGACTTGCGGTCGTGCATGGGATGGCCGCCCAGAGCGGTGGCGCGGCGCGCATCGCCTCGGCGCCGGGCCGTGGCACCACCGTGACCATCGAGCTGCCCTTCGTCGAAGCGCCGCGCGAGGCGGGGCGTCTTCCCGCCGGCATCCCGCGCGGCACGTCCACCATGCGCACGATCCTCCTCGTCGAGGACGACGCCGGGACGCGGGCCACCGTGGCCCGCATGCTGAAGAGCGCCGGCTACGCGGTGCGCGTGGCCGCCGACGGCATCGAGGCCCTGCGCCTGATCGAGCGCGAGCGGCTGGAGTTCGACCTGCTGCTCAGTGACGTCATGATGCCCGGCCTCAATGGGCCGGCGCTGGCGGCGCGGGTCCGCGCGACGTGCCCTCAGCTGCCCGTCCTGCTGATGACGGGGTACGCCGAAGAGGACCTGGGCGGGCTGCGGGACGCGGCGGAGCGTCGTGACGTGATCACGAAACCGTTTTCCTCTGCCGATCTCGTTGAGCGGCTCACGCGCCTCTTCGACGGCGCGCCGCTGGTCACCGGCTGAGCGCCTCCCCCCGCGGGGGAAGGCCCCGAGCCATGCGCACGAACGCGATCGGGGTGCCGTCGGGCAACACGTCGGTGACGCGCTCGAGCGCCTCGAAGCCGTAGGCGGCGTAGAGCGGGACCCCCGGTAGCGTGGCCATCAACTCGGCGCGCGCAAACCCTGCGGCGGCTGCGGCGTTGAAGCAGGCGTCGAGCAGCAGTCGGCCGATCCCCTGCCGCGCGCGCTCCGGGGCGACGAAGAAGGCGCGGATCCTGGCGGCGTCGGTGGCCGGGTCGAGCAGGTCGCTGGCGTCGCCCACCGGGCGCTGGTCGCCGCCGTAGAGGGTGCGCCGCCGGCTCCAGCCACCGCAGCCCACGATCGTGGGGCCGTCGAGCACGGCGAAGTAGCTGCCGTCGGCGATCAGGTTGGAATCCACGCCGAACACGTGCGTGATGGCCGACTCGGCTTCCGCCGGCGTGTAGTAGCCGGCGCTGAGACCGCGCGCGGAGCGCTCGATCAGGGCCTGAAGGACCGGGATGTCGGCCGGGATCGCAGGGCGCAGGATGAACGACACCGTCCGGCGTGCCTCCGTGTGCAGGGTTCGCGTCGCGGCGCGCGTCGGGCGTGACAGCGCTCCGGTGGGGCGTACATTCCCCGTGAAAGGTGCCGAGTGCACCGCGTTCGGGGTAGCGCATGCGCCCCACCCGTCCCCAGCTGGGCGTCCGATGATCCCGACTCCGTTCCGCTCGTGGCGCCGCTCGAGCGCCGCCGTGCTCTCCCTCGTGCTCGCCTCGGGCGCCGTGGCGGTCGGCCAGCGTTCCGGCACCCCGCGACGCCATGTGCTGGCGCCATCGCCGGCCACAGTGGCGTGGGGCTACTACTGGTCGGAGGCCAGGCCGGTGCTGCACATCGCCTCGGGCGACCAGGTGGTGGTGGGCACCCTGCTGACGTCCACGCCGAGCCGGCTCGAGGGGGCGGGCGTGCGGCCGGCGGACGTGGAGCCGGCGCTGCGCGCGATCGTGGACAGCGTGACCGACAAGGGGCCCGGCGGACACATCCTCACGGGTCCCATCCACGTGGACGGCGCCGAGCCGGGTGACGTGCTCGAGGTGCGCATCGAGAAGGTCGCGCTCGCACTGCCGTACGCGTACAACGCCTTCCGGGAGACGAGTGGCTTCATTCCGGAGGACTACCCGTACGCGAAGATGCGCATCATTCCGCTCGACCGGACGGCGATGCTGGCCCGGTTCGCGCCGGGGATCGACATCCCGCTGCGCCCGTTCTTCGGCAGCATCGGGGTGGCGCCGCCGCCGGCCATGGGGCGCGTGAGCAGCGCACCGCCGGGAGTGCACGCCGGCAACCTCGACAACAAGGAGCTGGTGGCCGGGACGACGCTCTACATCCCCGTGCACGTGCGGGGGGCGTTGCTCGCCTTCGGTGACGGCCACGCCGGTCAGGGCGACGGCGAGGTGGACATCACCGGCCTCGAGACCTCGCTCACCGGCACCTTCACGATCGTGGTGCGCAAGGACCTCACGCTCGCGTGGCCGCGCGGCGAGACGCCGACGCACTGGATCGCGATGGGCGCCGACAAGGACCTCGTGGTGGCGACCAAGACGGCGGTGCGCCAGGCCATCGACTTCCTCGTGCGGCAGAAGGGGCTTTCCGCCGACGACGCCTACATGCTCACGAGCGTGGCGTGCGACGTGCGCATCACGCAGCTGGTGGACGGCAACGTGGGGGCGCACGTGATGATCCCCAAGTCGATCTTCACGGCGGCGCGCGCGCGCACGGCGGCGGCTCCGTACGACGTGATCCTGCGCCACGGCACGATCGTCGACGGCCAGGGCACGCCGCGATTCGTGGCCGACCTCGCGATTGCCGGGGACCGCATCGCGCGGATCGGCGACCTGTCGGCCGCGCGCGCCACGCTGGAGCTCGACGTGCGGGGGCTGATGGTGGCGCCGGGCTTCATCAACCTGCACAGCCACGCCGAGGGTGGGGGGCTCGCCACGGCCGCCAACATGCTCACGCAGGGGGTCACCACCGAGTTGGTGAACTCCGACGGGTGGGCACCGCTCGACCTCGCGCAGCAGCTGGCCGGGTACCGTGCAGCCGGACTGGCCCTGAATGTGGGCGGTTACATGCCGTTCAACAGCGCGTGGGAGGCGGTCATGGGGCAGGCCGACCGGCGCCCGACGAGTGCCCAGGTGGACAGCATGCGCGCGCTGGTCCTGAAGGGGCTCGCTCAGGGCGCCTTCGGCGTGGCGTCGGGACTCGACTACAAGCCGGCGTACTTCGCCGCGGTGGACGAGGTGGTGCGCGTGCTCGAGCCGACGCGTCGCTGGCGCACCAACTTCACCAACCACGACCGCCTCACCCCCGAGACCGGCTTCAGTTCGCGCCTCGGCATGGGCGAAACAATGGACATCGGCGTGCGCGCCGGCCTCGTGCCGGTGTTCACGCACATGAAGATCCAGGGACACGAGCAGGGCAGCGCGCCGCAGGTGCTGGGCTGGATGCGGGAGAACGCGGCGAAGGGGCAGTACGCGACGGCCGACGTCTATCCGTACCTCGCGGGGCAGACGGCGCTGTTCGCGCTGATCATCCCCGGCTGGGCGCAGGAGGGGGGCAACGCGCCCATGGTCGCGCGCTTCAAGGACCCCGCGCTCCGCGAACGCATCGTGCGCGAGGGTGATGCGGCGATCACGGCGCGCTTCGGCGGGGCCAAGGGGGTGTACCTCCACGAGACCAACCGCGAACTGGTGGACGTCATGCGCGCGCTGGGCGTGACCTCACCCGCGGAAGCGGTGGTGCGCATCCTCGAGAAGGAGTCACCCGGCGTGATCCTCCGCTTTGGCGCCGAGAGCGACCTGGTGAAGCTGCTGCAGCACCCGAGCACGAGCGTCGCCTGTGACTGCGATGCGTTGAGACCGCCGGGCGGCGAGCCGCAGGGTGGACACCCGCGTTACTGGGGCACCTTTCCGCGCGTGCTGGGCCACTACGTGCGTGAGACCCGTGCGCTGACGTGGGAGGAAGCGGTGCGGAAGATGACCGGCCTTCCGGCCGCGACCATCGGCATGACCGATCGCGGCATCCTCGCCGTTGGCATGATGGCCGACCTCGTGGTATTCGACTCGGCCACCGTGATCGACCACGCCACATTTGCCAAGCCCCACACGCCGTCCGACGGCATCCGTCACGTGTTCGTGAACGGGGTGCCGGCGGTGCGCGATGGCGCGGTCACGCACATGCGCGCGGGCCGGCCACTCACGCGCGTGGGCAGCACGCCGAGCCGGCCGATGATCCTGGATTCGATGGTGCAGGTGCGCGCGGGCGCCCGCGTGACGCTCGCCGAGGGCGCGAACATGCTGACGCTGGACGTGTCGCGGGGGGCCCGCGCGCGCGCGACGACGGGCAGGGTGCAGCTCACCGACTCGAGCGGGGCCCGCGTCATGACCGCGACGGCGCTCGGCACGGTACAGGTGGGCGACGGCTGGGCGGCGGTGACCGGTTGGGCGAGCGGCGGACCGCCGGGCACGGAGCGCGCGTTCACCCTCACGCTCGACACCGCAGGTGATGCGCCGTCGGGCACGGCGCGGGTGACCCTCGAGATGGACGGGATGCCGCGCTGGACGGGGACGATGCCCGCGTCGGCGCTGACCATCCGCGCCGAGGCGCGGGCGCGAGAGCGCTAAGCACGACGGCCGCGTCCAGTGGATGGACGCGGCCGCCGCGGAAGGGGTTGGAGCCTGCTACTCGCCGGTGCTGATCGGCGCCTGACCGGCGGCCTTCCGTTTGGCGTTGAGGGCGGAGAGTCCGCCGGTCTTGAGCGACGTCCACCGGGCGAGGATCGCCTTCCCCTGTGAACGCGCCTTGTCGCACGCCGCAGCCTGCGTGGCGGTGGGTGCGATGTCCGCCCCCTGGATCGCCATCACGGCGGCCAGCATCGCACTGCTCGCCGCCTCGAGCGTGGGTGCCTCGGAGGCGCCGCCGCGCCGCCGGAAGCGCGGTGGGCGGGCTCCGGTGCTTGGCGCCGGCGCGATCGAGTCCAGCTGGGCCCTGAGTGCGGCGGCGTCGGGCCCGCCGGCCGCGTCGAGCCTGGCCACCAGGGCGCGCGCCTCGCGTGCCGCCGCGTGCGTGCTCACGGCGCCCTCGTACAGTTCGCGCGTGAGCGTGTTCAACTGGGCGAGGGCCGGCGCCGGGGTCTTCACGCGGGGATCGAGCCGCAGCACGAGTGGCTGGGTGTACGCCTTGCCGTCCACGGTGAGTCGCACCGTGTAGTTCCCCGGCGGGGCCCAGGGGGTGTTCACGAGGAGGTAGGTGCGATTCGGCACGGCGCCGGTCGCGTCTTCGTCGCCCAGGTCGGTGATGCCGTCGCCGGTCACGGGGTTCATGCGCAGCTCCCACGTGAAGCGGTGGAAGCCGGCCCTGCTGGAGAGCGTGATGGCGGGCGCCGCCCAGTAGAGCGGCACGGCACAGCGAACGGCCGCGGGATTGGCCTGGCACACCTTGTTGTAGGCCACCGGGTCGCGCCCCGGATCGGGGGTGGGGACGGGGTCGTTGCTGGCAAACGAGCGCACGACCTTGCCCGCGGCGTCGAGGATCTCGAGACGCACGGGCGCGGCGGCGTCGGCGGCGAGCTGGTTG
>JANLSF010000780.1:0-4555 GCA_031362285.1 Gemmatimonadota bacterium
CGCGCACAACGGCAACCTCGTCAACGCCACCGAACTCCGCGGCGCCCTCGAGACCGAGGGGGCGATCTTCAGTTCGACGATGGATTCCGAGGTGTTGCTGCACCGCCTCGCCCGCTCGCACGCCGCCACCCCGGAGTTGCGGATGGCCGAGGCGCTGCAGGGGGTCGAGGGGGCGTACTGCCTCGTGGTCACGATGGGCGACGCCCTCGTGCTGGCGCGCGACCCCCGCGGCTGGCGCCCCCTGTGCATCGGCAAGCTCGGCGACGCGTGGGTGGCGGCCAGCGAGAGCTGCGCGCTCGACATCGTCGGCGCCACCCGGGTCCGCGACGTGGAGCCGGGGGAGGTGGTCCGGATCGACGACGACGGCCTGACGTCGATCTTCCCGTTCGGACGGCAACCGCTGTCGCGCTGCGTCTTCGAGCACGTCTACTTCGCCCGGCCGGACAGCGAGATCTTCGGCGGATCGGTCGATCGCGCGCGACGGCACCTCGGGCGCCAGTTGGCCAAGGAGCAGCCCGCCCCGGGGGCGGACTTCGTCTTTGCCGTGCCGGACTCGTCGAACGGAGCGGCGCTCGGCTATGCCGAGGTGGCCGGGCTTCCGTTCGAGTTCGCCCTCATCCGCAACCACTACATCGGTCGCACCTTCATCCAGCCCACGCAGGCGGGACGCGAGGGGAAGGTGCGGGTCAAGTACAACGCCGTGCGCAACCTGCTCGAGGGGAAGTCGGTGGTGATGGTCGACGACTCGATCGTGCGCGGGACGACGACGCGCGGCCTCGTGTCCATGGTGCGCGCCGCCGGTGCGCGCGAAGTGCACATGCGCGTCTCGTCGGCGCCGATCACGGGCCCCTGCTGGTACGGCATCGACACGCCGCAGAAGGCGGAACTGATCGCGGCGTCGAACGACGTCGCGGCCATCGCCCGCCTCCTCGGGGTCGATTCGCTGGGCTACCTCTCGCTTGACGGCATGCTCGCCGCCATGCCGGATGGCCCCGGGGGCTTCTGCGACGCCTGCTTCTCGGGCAACTATCCCACGGCCGCGCCCACCGGCGCGGGCCGCTCCTAAGAGGATTTCGGTGGCTCAACACGTCTACTTCTTCGGGCACGGTCAGGCCGACGGCGGCCGCGACATGAAGGCCGTCCTCGGTGGCAAGGGCGCCAACCTCGCGGAGATGACGAACCTTGGCGTGCCGGTCCCGCCGGGCTTCACGCTCGCCTGCGACGTCAGCGTGACGTGGCTCGACCAGCGCTCGCGCGTCGCCGGACTCACCGAGGAGGTGGCGGCGCACGTGGCGCGCCTCGAGGATGCGACCCACCGGCGGTTCGGCGACCCCGCGGCCCCGCTGCTCGTGTCGGTGCGCTCGGGGGCCGCCGTCAGCATGCCGGGCATGATGGAGACGATCCTCAACCTCGGCTTGAACGACGTGACCGTGGCAGGGCTGGCGAAGGCCAGCGGCAGCGCGCGCTTCGCGTACGACTCGTATCGCCGCTTCCTGCAGATGTACGGGGACGTCGTGCTTGGCGTGCCGTTCGCCGACTTCGAGCACCTGCTCAAGGCCAAGCGCCTCACCGAGGGCGTCGCGACCGACGCCGAGCTGCCGGAGAGCGCACTGCGCCTGCTCGCCGACGAGTACAAGCGCCTGATCCGCGCGAAGACCGGCCGCGACTTCCCGCTCGAGCCGATGGAGCAGCTCTGGGGGGCCATCGAGGCGGTGTGGCACTCCTGGACGCTCAAGAAGGCGGTGGACTACCGGCGCGTGCACGCCATTTCCGAACGGCTGGGCACCGCGGTGAACGTGCAGGCGATGGTCTTCGGCAACCTCGGCCAGACGTCCGGGACGGGGGTGGCGTTCACGCGCAATCCGTCCACCGGCGAACACCGGTTCTACGGCGAGTTCCTCGTCAACGCACAGGGCGAGGATGTGGTGGCGGGCATTCGCACGCCGCTGCCCATTGACCAGATGGCGCAGGCGCTACCCGCGGCGTACGAGGCGCTCCTCAAGACGGAGCGCCGGCTCGAGACGCACTTCCGCGACATGCAGGACCTCGAATTCACCGTCGAGGACTCCACCCTGTACCTGCTGCAGACCCGGACCGGCAAGCGCTCGGCCGCGGCGGCCGTGCGGGTTGCCGACGACATGGTCGCGGAGGGCCTGATCTCGCAGCGCGAGGCCGTGACGCGCGTGTCCCCCGAGCAGCTCGACCAGCTGCTGCATCCGGTGATCGACGCCGGCGTGCGTGCCGAGGCACTGGCCACGGGCCTCCCCGCCAGCCCCGGGGCCGCGTCGGGGATCGCGGTGTTCGATCCCGACGTGGCCGAGCAGCGCGCCGCCGCCGGCGAAGCGGTGATCCTCGTGCGCGATGAGACCACGCCCGAGGACTTCCACGGCATCGTGGCCGCCCGTGGCGTGCTCACCTGTCGCGGCGGGATGACAGCCACGCGGCGGTCGTCTGCCGCGGCATGGGCAAGTGCGCGGTCGTCGGCGCCAGCACGCTCGACGTGAACACGACGCAGCGCCGCTTCACCGTCGGAACGGTGACGATCACCGAGGGTGAGTGGATCACCATCGATGGCGCCACCGGCCGCATCTTCGCCGGCGACCTCCCCACCGTGCCCAGCGAAGTCGTGCGCGTGATCTCGGGCACGATGGCGGCGAGCCAGGCGCCCGTGTATCAGTCGTTCTCGCGAGTCCTCGGCTGGGCCGACGAACTGCGCACGCTCAAGGTGCGCGCCAATGCCGACACGCCGCGCGACGCCCGCATCGCGCGAGGGTTCGGGGCCGAGGGCATCGGGCTCTGCCGCACCGAGCACATGTTCTTCGAGGGGGAACGCATCCACGCGATGCGCGAGATGATCGTCTCGCGCGACGAGGCCGGGCGCCGCCGCGCGCTCGCCAAGCTGCTCCCCATGCAGCGGCTCGACTTCGACGGCATCTTCGAGGCGATGGACGGCTATCCCGTGACCATCCGGCTGCTCGACCCGCCGCTGCACGAGTTCCTCCCGCACGGTGGGGAGGAGTCCAAGCACCTCGCCCGCGCGCTGGGCCTGGCCCGCGCCGAGCTCGCCCGGATCGTCGAGGGGCTGCGCGAGACCAACCCGATGCTCGGCCACCGCGGCTGCCGTCTCGGGATCACCTACCCGGAGATCACCGAGATGCAGGCCCGGGCGATCTTCGAGGCGGCGGTGAAGGCCAAGCGGCGCGGCATCGACGTGCGCCCCGAGATCATGGTGCCCCTCGTGGCCACGGTCGAGGAACTCCGGCACCAGCGCTACATCATCGACGGCGTGGCCGAGCAGGTGCTCGGCGGCATGGGCGAATCGGTGGGGTACCTCGTCGGCACGATGATCGAGTTGCCGCGCGCGGCGCTGACCGCCGACCGGATCGCCGAATCGGCCGAGTTCTTCTCGTTCGGGACCAACGACCTCACGCAGACCACGTTCGGGCTCTCGCGCGACGACGCCGGCCGGTTCCTGCCCGAGTACGTGGCCAAGGGGATCCTCGAGCACGACCCGTTCCAGGTGCTCGACGCGGACGGAGTGGGCAAGCTGATCTCCATCGCCGTCAAGGACGGCCGCCACGCGCGGCCCTCGCTCAAGACGGGGATCTGCGGCGAGCACGGCGGTGAACCGCGGTCGATTGCGCTCTGCCACGGGCTCGGACTCGACTACGTGTCGTGCTCCCCCTTCCGGGTGCCGATCGCGCGATTGGCGGCGGCGCATGCGGCGATGGCGGCCGAGAAGGCGCGTCACTAGGGCCGCACGCGGGTGCGGCCCACGCGGCGGGCGCCGAAGCCGCCGATACTCCGGAGGGCACGAGGCGCCGTTCTGTGACGCACGCCTCTTGTCGGGCCGCGTTCCCGGGCCAGATTTTGGCAGTGCCGGGCTCCTTCGCCGCGTGGCGGGGTAGCTCTGGTTGGGGGCGCGCCCCCCATCGCGGTCTCCCTCCCCGTCCTCCGGAGTTTGCGTGTCGCCCATCTCACCCTTGCCGCGTGCGATTGTCGCCGGTGCGCTCCTGTTCGCGGTCGCCTGCGGCAGCGGCGACAAGGGAACCGGCCCCGGAACGACGGTCGGCAGCCTGACGGCGAGCAGCGGTGTGGCCGTCGGCGGTCGCGCCGGACTGGTCGCGGTGGATACGCCCGTGGTCCTGGTCAAGACGGCCGCCGGCGCCCCGGTCTCCGGCGTGCCGGTGGTCTTCACCGTGCTGACCGGCGGGGGCACCATCACCAGCGGCGGCGGCGCGGTCACCACCCTCTCGGTGAACTCCAACGCCAGCGGGCTCGCCGGCGTGAAGTGGCGCTTCGGCGGGACGATCGGCGCGCAGACGCTGCAGGCCAAGGTGGACACCTTTCCGGCCGTCGTGTTCACGGCCACCGTCACCGGCGGACCCACCGGCCTGCTGGTCATCGTCTCGGGCAACAACCAGACGGTCCCGGCGAACACGTTGGTCCCGCTCCCCCTCCAGCTTCGCGCCACCGACGCCTTCGGCAACATCGTCGCCGGCGACACGATCGACTTCACGTCGACCCTGGGGACGAACACGGTGGCGAGGCCGGC
>JANLSF010000878.1:0-11348 GCA_031362285.1 Gemmatimonadota bacterium
GGGGGCCCCCCCGGCCCCACGACTACCGGGCCGTCGTCACCACCGGTTGCACGCGTTCCAGCAGGAAGGCGTGAGCGGGCGCGAGCTTGAGCCCGTCGGCCAGCGCCGTGCGCGCCTCCGCCCCGCGGTTCTGCTTCGCGAGGGTGAGGGCCAGCCAGCCATGCGCCTCGGCGAGCCCCCACGCCGGCATCGAGGCTGCGGGCGCGTCGGTGGCGTAGAGCGTGATCGCCTTCCGGAGCGCCATCTCGGCCTTGTCGGCTCCACCCCCGGCGATCCCTGGCGCGTAGAGCGCGCCCGCGCCCTTGAGCAGCCAGACGCGGGGATTCGTCGGCCCCAGCTCCAGCGCCTGGTCGATCGCCCGCGAAGCCGACCGACCGAACCGCACCGCCCGCCATGCGCTGCCGGCGATCAGGTTGCCGAACACGGCGCTCAACACCGCACGTGATTCCGGCAAGTCGCGAATGGCAATCGACCGATCGAGCGCCTCGCGCGCCAACTCCTGCAGCCCCCGGGCCGCGTGGCCCTCGCGCAGGAGCCCTTCGCGGTAGAAGCCGTACCCTTGGTAGTGCAGCAGCAGGGCGTCCTTGGGATGCCGCTCGAGCCCGCGTTCCGCCACCCGCCGCCCGTCGGCCACGCCCTCCGCCCGGCCGGCGGCGAACGCCGTCTCAATGGCGACTCGCGCCGAATCCGCCCATTTCTCGGGGGTTGGCGTGTCCTGAACCGGCACGATCGCCGTGGCGAAAGCTAGAAGCAGATTTGTGATCATGGCCTGTGTTCGAGTGGAGCGCTCTGTCTCTTGATACGTCGGAAGTCGCCCGCTGGCTTCACCCTCCGGCGTCCGGCCCGGCTGGTGGGTTCCATTGGTCGAAGACCCCCGCTATCTTCATGGGCTCGCGCGATTTGGCTAGTGCCGTGCGCGGAGTCGCATCCTGTTCCCCCGAAGCCCAACCGGGCCTCTTTTCGCCTGGAGCGCCATATGCACGTGTTCATCGAGACGCAGAAGGAATGGATGAAGGACATCCCCCCGTTTCGCCCCGGCGACACGGTCCGCGTGAATGTGCGCGTGAAGGAAGGGGAAAAGGAACGCCTCCAGGCGTTCGAAGGGGTCTGCATCGGTCGCAAGGGCGCCGGCGTCAGCGAGACCTTCACTGTCCGCAAGATCTCCAACGGTGTGGGCGTGGAGCGCATCTTCCCCGTGCACTCGCCGATGCTCGCCGAGATCCTCGTGGTCCGTCGCGGCCTCGTGCGTCGCGCCAAGCTCTACTACCTGCGCAATGCGACGGGCGCCAAGCAGAGCCGCATCCGCGAGCGCAAGGTGAAGCCGGCCGGTCCGGGCGCGGGCAAGACGGGCGCGTAAGCGAGCGTGAGCGCGCGCACCGCGCATCGGTGGAGCATCATCGAGCGTGACCTGCGCGACCGCGGGTACACCCTGATCGCCGGGGTGGATGAAGTCGGACGGGGCCCCCTCGCGGGCCCCGTCGTCGCGTGCGCCATCGTCATGCCACCCTCGGCCCGTGCCATTGCCGGCGTCGATGACTCCAAGAAGCTCTCCGCCGACACCCGCGTGCGCCTCGCCCTGGTCATTCGCCAGCGCGCGCTCGCCCTCGGCGTCGGCGCGGCCTCGGTGCGGGAGGTGGATGGCCTCAACATCTATCACGCCACCGTGCTGGCCATGCGGCGCGCCCTCGCACGCCTTGCCGTGGTTCCGGACCACATCCTCGTCGATGGCAACGCCCTTCCCACGTTGGGCCACGCGCACATCAACGTGGTGAAGGGGGACAGCAAGTGCTATGCGATCGCCTGCGCCTCGATCGTCGCCAAGGAGCTGCGCGACCGTCTCATGCGCGACCTCGCCCGTCGGCACCCGGGCTACGGCTGGGACCACAACGCCGGCTATGGCACCGCCGAGCACATGGCGGCGCTGTCCACGCGCGGCCCCACGCCGCACCACCGGCGGTCCTTTGCCCCGGTGCAGGCGTCGGTCGTCGAACCCCTCCCGTAGCCGTGGCCCCTCGCGCCATCTTGCACGGCGCGCCGGGGCCCGTGGGTTCCGCCGCCGAGCGTCTCCCCCCACGCACCCCGTGAGCGACCGCGCATGAGCACCCCTCCGTCCGTCTTTCGCCCCGGCCTGCTCGACGGGCAGGTGGCGGTCATCACCGGTGGCGCCACCGGCATCGGCTACGGCATTGCCGAACTGGTCGCCGAACTCGGGGCCCACGTGGTGCTCGCGAGCCGGAAGCCCGAGAACCTCGCCAAGGCCGTCGCGTCGCTCACGGCGGCGGGTGGCAAGGCGAGCGCCGAGCAACTCGACGTGCGCGACCTCGATGCCGTGAAGGCAATGGTGGCCCGCGTGGCCGACACGCATGGCCGCATTGACCTGCTGGTCAACAATGCGGCGGGCAACTTCTACGTGCCCTCGGCCGACATGAGCGCCAACGCGTGGAAGTCGGTGATCGAGATCGACCTCTTCGGCACCTTCCACTGCTCCCAGTCGGTGTATCCGGTGATGGCCAAGCAGGGTGGCGGCCGCATCATCTCGATCTCGATGACGCTCCACTACCGCGGCTGGCCCCTCATGGCGCACGCGACCGCGGCCAAGGGCGGGATCGACGCGCTCACGAAGACGCTCGCCGTGGAGTGGGCGCCGCAGAACATCCGCGTCAACGCGATTGCGCCGGGGCCGATCCCCACCGACGGCGTGCGCAAGGCCTTCGCACCTCCCGCCGGGTCCGGCGTGGCCGACGTCTTCGCCGAGACCGAGAAGAAGATGTCGGCCCATGCCAAGCGCACGATCCCGCTGGGGCGGTGGGGCGAGCCGCGTGACATTGCCAACATGGTGGCCTTCCTCGCCTCGCCGGCGGGGGATTGGGTGACCGGTGGCATCTTCGTGATCGACGGCGGCGAGTGGCTGGCCAAGCCAGGCGGTTGGGGCACGTCGTGACCCACCGGATGGCGATCGCGGCGCTGGCCGCGATCAACTGCATGATCGCGCTCTACCTGCACCTCTGGAAGCTCGGCCTCATGGGGGCGCTCACGTGCGGGTCCGACCACGGGTGCGAAGTGGTGCAGTTCTCGTCGTACGGGCAGTTCCTGGGCGTCGACGTCGCGCTCATCGGCACGGTGGGGTACGCGCTGCTGGTGGTGGTCGCGGTCATCGGCATGCAGGAGCGGTTCGCCGATGCGCGGGGACCCACGCGCGCCCTTCAGGCACTCATCTGGGCGGCGGTCCTGTTCACGCTGCGGCTCAAGTACGGCGAGTTCATCGTGCTGCGCAGCTTCTGTCCGTGGTGCGCGATCAGCGCCGTGTCGATCACGGCCTGCGCCGTGCTCGTGTCGCTCGACGCGCGCCGCCTCGTGCGGCTCCCACGTCCGAGCGCCGCGACGCCCTGAATTCGGCGCGCGCTCCAGGCGCGTCGGGGTGCCCAAGCCGCTACAGACGGGCGCGCCAGCCCCACCACGCGGCCCGCGCGGCCCATTGCGAGCCGCGCTGACGGATGCGGATGGACAGCGATGCGGGCTTCCACGGCATCTCGCTGTCGAGCCCCGCCTCGATGCGGGCTCCCTCCTCGAGCAGCTTGCGCCCCCAGCGCGCGCCGGCGTCGTGGCGCGCGAGCACGTGCAGGCGCCAGGCCAGCATCCGGTCGAGCTGGAGCGCCGCAAGGTCGCCGTGCCCGAGCTCATCGATGCCCGCGGGTCGGCCCGCCAGCTCGGCGGCCGTCCAGAGCCACGTGCGGGCAAGCTGCGGGGGCCCGAGCTCGCCACTCTCGACGCGTTCGCGCACGGTCTGCCAACGCACCTGGCCAGCGGCGATCAGGAGGGCGCCGTCGAGCCAGTAGCGCAGGCGGAGCCCCGCGCGCGCCCGCTCCTCGGTGTCGCCGAGCGCGTGCGCCACCGCATGCACGAGCAGCCAGCTGTCCGATGGCACCACGGCGCTCATGCCGTCGACCGTCACGGTCGCCCGGTCCGACATGGCGCGTCGCCAGGCTTCCAGGGGGCGCACCGTCGGCCCCGTCGAGAGGTGCAGCTCGATGGCGACGCCGCTGCGGTCGGCCACGGACGGCAGGTGATGCGCCGGAATCACGGCGCGGCTGGCGCGCCAGGTCCCGCGTTCGCCGGCAATCGGCCGCGCGTCCACCCCGGTCAGCGATTCGCTCGGCAGGGTCACCAGCTCCCACCCACGCGCGCGCAGGATGCCGAGCGCGTTGTCACCCTCGGCCTCGCTGACGAGCAGGTCCACGTCGGCCGATGCGCGGGCGTCACCGAGCGGCAGGCGGCCGGTCAGCTGCCGGAGCGCCGCCGACTTGAGCAGGACGCACTCCACCTGCGTGGCGTGGAACGCGTGGAGCACGGCCGCCAGCGCGGCGTCGGCGCGCAGGTTGCGCGCGCGCGATCGGCTGGCCGCCGCATCGAGGGCCGCGGCCGCGGCGCTCGTGAGGACCACGCCGAGCGTGCGCAGGCGACGCGCAAGCCAGAGTTCGGCCCCCTCGTACTTCGCGAGCGTCACGAGCGCGCCGTGGTCGGCGCCCTTCCACCGCGCGCCGAGGGCGCCGGCGTCGGCCTGCGGTCCGAGGCTGAGCGTATCGAGCAGGAGGCGCGCGTGCGCGAGGTCGTCGCGTGGAATCACCTAGCGGGCCCGCACGGGCGGCGTCCTCGCCGGAAAGCGGGCGATCTCCGAGAACGACGCGACGCGCTCGGCGATGCTGGCCGGCTCGAGAAACAGCACCTCGTCGCGCAGCAACCAGGCGTGGGCGTGGAGGGACCCGTCGAGGTCACGCCGCACGCCGATGCAGAGGTGGATCGGCAAGCGCGCGGCCCGCAGCAGGTGGTAGAGCACCGTGGCCCGACGCAGGCAGGTGAACGCCCAGGGCCTCGGCAGCCGGCTGAGGAGGCGGTCGACCCAGCGCGCGAGCGCGTCGGGGTCCACGGCGCCGGCGGGTACGCGCCGGGCCAGGAACTCGAGCGCACGCGCGATGCGCGCGTACGATACCACCTCGAGCAGCGGTGGGACGAGCACGATGGTGATCCCGGCACGCAGGCGCCACGCCAGGGGGAGCGCGCGAGCGGCCGTCGCGGTCACCAGCGCAGCGGGTGGCCGCGCCGCCGTCAGCGGGCCTCCGTCACCAGCGCGACCTCGAGACAGCGATCGAGGAAGTCGCGCGCGGTGCGCTCAGCCTCGGCGTCGGCGACCTCGTACTCGCGCGTGACCAGGGCCACGAGCTCCGCCAGCGTGCGCGGCTCCCGCAACGCTTCGAGGATGGTGACGCCCGTCTCGTTCACGGAGAAGTAGCGGCGGGACCCGAGGTGGAGCACCACACCCTCACCGTCGACAGCAGTGAGCCGGAGGTCGGGGTGGCGCTGGTAGGTGGGGCTCATGCGACGAGTTCGAGGAGGCGGTCCGGGTTGGCCAGGACGTCGCGCCCGAGGGTGACGTCGAAGGAGCGCGTCTGGCGCGCGAGGCGGGCGAGCAGCTCGAGGTGCTCGTCGGCCAGGTCGGCCTCGAGCGCGACCCACGGCGACCACCGCATCAGCCGCGTGATCGCGTCGCGGGCGCGCACCGGGGTCACGCTCGTGACGTCGGGATGGTCCATGCCCGGGAAGAGCAGGAAGGACGGCGCCACGCGTGCAATCCAGGGCGCGCCGAGCTCCTCGGGAAACCAGCCGAGTTTGCGTCGGGACTCGAGCGCGGTGCCCCCGTGGGAGCCAACGGCGGCCACGGCGTCGTCGCGCAGAGCGAGTCGCTCGCGCCAGCACGCGATCTGGGCGGTCGTGGGCGCGTCGCCCGCCATCACGAAGGCGATGTCGTCGGTGCCGACGGTCCAGCCGTGGCGCGCGAGGAGGGCCGTGGTGGTCGACTTGCCCGATCCCGAGGTGCCGGCCAGCAACCAGCCGCGACCGAGGGGATCAACGAGCGCGGCAGCATGCACATGATGCAGGCCGACACGTCGCAGCAGCAGGATCATGGTGTCGAGGAGGAACGAACGCAGCAGTTCGTTCTCGCGCGCGAGCGCCGCCTCCGTCACGACCACATGGGCATGGGTGGATCCGGGCGCCAGGAGGGCGCGGCCAAGTCGCGGCTCCCAGTCGAGCGTCACGGATTGCAGCGGCGGTCCGGAGCGGATGAGGACGCGTCCCTGCCGGAAGATGTCGCGCGCGTCCTCGGCGGCGAAGGGAAGCGCGGCCACGACGTCGATGGAGAGGGTCACGGAGCGGGGCAGCGCCAGCCGGGCGTCGTGGAGCCACTCACGAACCAGAGCCACGAGCCGCGGGTCGCGAACGCGGAGGGTCACCTCAGGCGGCACTGGCGGCATTGTTTGAAACTGCCGGGCCGGAAGCACGAACGCCAGCCCGTGGGGGCCGGCGTTCGGACGTGAAGCACGACAAGGCGCGATCGCGCCAAGCCCGAACTAGAGGTCGGGGCCCGACAGCGTGATCTCCGTCAGTGACGCTTCACTCTTCAGCGTCGGAGCGACAAAGGGCTTCCTGGTCTGCGCCTGCATTGGTGATCTCCCGAGAGGAATGACTTGACGCTCAACTCTGGCCTAGTACACAGCAACCATCATGCCACAGCCGGAGCATCCTAAGTCCTTATGCCACAACATGTAAGGGTAGTGTATTGCCGCCAATGTTGCGTTGTCGCCACAGGCGGAATTGACCGTGTGTGGCGCTGCCGCACGCTGGTCAGGTCGCCGGCTTGCCGAGCTTGGCGCGATCCCGCGGGTCGTGCGCCTTGAGGCCGCGTCCGGCGAGCTGCACCGCGAGCCGAATCCGCTCGGTGCGCTTGTCCGGGCTCTTCACGTTGTTGATCCAGTGGAGGATGTACTTCCGAGCCGACGGGCTGAACGCCTCGAACCGCTGTTTCGCGATCGGCGAGCGCGCAAAGGCGTGGCGCATCTCGTCGGGGACCACGCCGGCCTCGACGTGGTCGATCTTGGTCCAGGAGCCGTTGGCCTGTGCCACGGCGACGGCCTTGCGCCCGGCGACGCGCATTCGGCCATCGGCCGTGAGCTGCGCCACGCGCTGCTTGTTGAGCGCCGACCACTCGCTCTGCGGCTTGCGCGGTGTGAAGACCTGCCGATACCGGAGGTCGTCGAGTGGATGGAGGCGCGAGTCGATCCATCCGAAGCAGAGCGCCTCCTCGACGGCCTCGGCATACGCCACCGAGGGCACGTCGCTCGCCTTCTTCTGGAACACGAGCCAGATCCCCTTCGAGACCGCGTGATGCTTCTGGAGCCACGTGCGCCACGCGGCGCGCGTTCGCGCTTCGACTTGGGGATAGGCATCGTGCACGGATGGCATGGGAAGGCGAATGTAGGGCGAGTCGCCGGGCGCAGCGAGGGACTTGCTCGCCGTCACGCGGGAGTGGACCCACGGGACCCGTCGCGCATACGTTTCGGCGTCGGCCCGGTAGCTCAATTGGCAGAGCAGCGGACTTTTAATCCGTAGGTCGTGGGTTCGATTCCCACCCGGGCTACTCGCGTCACGCGCGGAATCCCTGACCGCGCCGGTGACCCCGTACTTGCGTCAGGCGCTTGTCAGGCGCCGCGACCACCGTTCGATCATCGGCCCGCCCCCTGCGGCGCCGGACCTCGCCCTTCGACCACCGGGAGCCTCCCATGCGCGTCGCCTTGCTCGTCCTGATCCCGCTCGTCGCGTCCGCCACCTCCGTCGCCACGGCGCAGCAGGGGACCGCCGCGCCCGTGAAGGAAGAATCCCCGGGGCTGCTCAAGCAGGCGCGCATCACCGCCGACTCGGCGCGATCGGTGGCCATGGCCCGCGTACCGGGCTCGCGGATGAAGGCGGCCGAGATCGAAAAGGAGAAGGGCCGCCTGATCTATTCGTTCGACCTCGTGACGGACGGCAAGCCGGGAATCGACGAGGTGGCGGTGGACGCGAAGACGGGCGAGGTGGTGAGCGTCGAGCACGAGACCCCCGCTGATGAAGCGAAGGAAGCGGCGAAGGACAAGGCCAAGGCGAAGCCCAAGGTCGCGCCGAAGAAGACTCCGTAGCCCAAGGGCCGCACGCGCGTGCTCGTGGTCGAGGATGAGCCGGCGGTCGCCGACCTCGTCGTGCTCGACCCGCCGAGGTAACTTCGCCCACCATGACCCCTCTCTCCGCCGACGCGATTGTCGTTGGTAGCGGACTCGCCGGCTTGGTGGCCGCCTCCGAGCTGGCGGAGCGCGGCAAGCGGGTCCTCCTCCTTGACCAGGAGGGGGAGCAGAGTCTCGGCGGCCAGGCCTTCTGGTCGCTCGGCGGCCTGTTCATGGTGGACACCCCCGAACAACGCCGCTTGCGCATCCGCGACTCGCACGCGCTCGCCTGGCAAGACTGGCTCGGGTCGGCGGGCTTCGATCGCGACGACGACCACTGGCCGCGCCAGTGGGCCGAGGCGTATGTCGACTTCGCGGCCACGGAGAAACGCCGTTGGCTTCACGCGCAGGGGATGCGCTGGTTTCCCGTGGTGGGATGGGCGGAGCGGGGAAGCGGCTTGGCCACGGGCCATGGCAACTCGGTCCCACGGTTCCACGTCACGTGGGGCACCGGGCCGGGCGTGGTGGCGCCGTTCGAGCGCCGGGTGCGCGCCGCGGCGGCGAGCGGACGCCTCACCCTCAAGTTCCGCCATCGCGTGAACGGCCTCGTGGTGCGCGGAGGCGTCGTCACCGGCGTGCAGGGCGACGTGCTCGAGGCCACCGGCGTTGCGCGCGGCGAGTCGAGTTCGCGCACGGTCGTGGGCGCCTTCGAGTTCAGCGCCGACGCGGTGATCGTCACGTCGGGGGGCATCGGCGGCAACCATGACCTCGTGCGCGCCAACTGGCCGGCGCGACTCGGCACGCCGCCGTCGTTCATGGTGTCGGGGGTGCCGGCCCACGTGGACGGCCGGATGCTCGGCATTGCCGAGTCGGCGGGGGCGCGACTCATCAATCGCGACCGCATGTGGCACTACGTGGAAGGGGTGCGCAACTGGAATCCGATCTGGCCCATGCACGGCATTCGCATCCTGCCGGGCCCGAGTTCGGTGTGGCTCGACGCCACCGGCAAGCGGCTGCCGCCGCCGTTCTTCCCCGGCTTCGACACGCTGGGCACGCTCGACCACCTCATGCACACCGGGCACGGCCATTCGTGGTTCGTGCTGTCGCACTCGATCATCAAGAAGGAGTTTGCCCTCTCGGGATCGGAACAGAACCCCGACCTGACGGGGAAGGACATCCTCGCCGTGCTCACCCGTGGGCGCGGCGGTGCACCCGCGCCGGTGCGGGCCTTCATGGAGAAAGGCGCCGACTTCGTGGTAGCGCGCTCACTGGGCGAACTGGTGGCCGGCATGAACAAGCTCACCGACACGCCATTGCTCGAGGCGGCGCAGGTGGAGCGGGAACTGGTCGCGCGCGACCGCGAGATCGACCATGCCTTCTCCAAGGACCTGCAGGTGACGGCGATTCGCGGCGCGCGCCACTATCTCGGTGACCGTCTGATCCGCGTGGCCAAGCCGCACCGGATCCTCGATCCCGCGCACGGTCCGCTCATCGGCGTGAAGCTCAACATCCTCACGCGGAAGACTCTCGGTGGACTCGAGACGGACCTGTCGTCGCGGGTGCTCGGCGCCGGTGGCACGCCGATTCCGGGCCTCTATGCGGCGGGCGAAGTGGCCGGGTTTGGCGGCGGCGGCGTGCATGGCTATCGGTCGCTCGAGGGGACCTTCCTCGGCGGGTGCATCTTCAGCGGGCGGACGGCCGGACGCGCGGTGCCGTAGCACGTACCGCCGTGCGCCGGCGCAACGCGGCTAGAAGCGCACGTACTGCACGTACTTCACGGTGAGCGCGCCGCGCGCGGGGCGCTCCCACGGGATGTATCGCTGCGCGAGCACCGGCCAGACGTTGTTCCAGACCACGAACAGGTCGGTGCCGGGTGAGGGCGTCCAGCGGAGGCGCGCGTTGCTGGCGAAGCGCCGGCTCTCGTTGTCATACTGCGCGAACACGGTCGTGTTGAGCCGCGCCGAGGTGGCCCAGTCCACGCGCAGGCGGGCCGTATTGGCCACGAAGTCGCCCGCGGCTCGCTCGAAGGCAACGCGCTCGAGCGTGGCGCTCAGCAGCAGGTGCGGCTCGATGCGGGCATCGATCGTCGCCTTGAGGTAGGTGCCGCTCCCGTCGTAGAACCCCCCGCGCGACAGTTCGACCTGCCCGCTGATCGCGCGGGCCGGCGATGCGGTGAAGTCGATGAAGGGACCGCCGTATTCGTAGCGCCCAGGGGCCACGATCGTGCCGGGGAACAGCTCGAACGGGGCCGTCGGCACGTCCCAGCTGTGATGAATCCCGAGGCCCAGGCCATCGCCCGACTCGAAGCGCATGCCGAGGGGCTCGACGCTCACCTCCGCGCGGTTGAGCGAGCCGTCGGCGTTCAGCACGACGTCGAACTCCGGCAGCACGAAGGAGAGCTTGCGGATTCCCCAGATGCCGGGGCGGGGGGTGAGCGACAGCTGGCCGGCAATGCGGTTGATGCCGTTCTGCTCGACGAAGCCGAGCGACGGGTTGAATCCCCCCTGCACGTGGTCCATGCGCAGCACGATGTCGGCGTTGTCGTTGGGATAGTCCACTACGAGCCGCGCAAAGCCGCGCGCCGGGGCACCCGCCGAGTCGACCGACGCCGACGCCAATCCGAGGATGACGAGATTCTGCCCGCGCACCACGTACGGGAAGTTGAAATCGACGCCTCCGGCCATCGAGGCCGGACGCCCGTCCACCTGTTCGAAGGTGCCGAGGGCTCCGATCCACCCGCGGTCGAGCACGTCGTGCTTGACGCGGGCCACCGCCGCATTGGACTGCCGTGCGCCGCCGGTGCGGGCCGCGATCAAGCCCACTTGCTGGTCGAACACCCGCCCCGTGAGGCGCGCGCCCCCGAGCAGCGGCACGGGAAGGCCGTCGGGAGCGAGCCCGATGCGCCGGCTGTAGAAGAGCTGCGTCTGAGCGCGGCGACCGAAGTCGAAGATCCCCGCGTTCTCCGTGAAGAAGCCGCGCTGCTCCGGGAAGAAGAGCGGAAAGCGCGTCAGGTTGATCACCTGGTTGTCGACGTCGGCCTGCGCAAAGTCGGCGTTGAGCGTCAGGTCGAGCGTCAGCGTCGAGGTGGGGGCCAACTTGGCGTCCACGCCCACGTCGCCGTGCAGCGACGGTGACGCCAGCAGCGCGGGCGGCGCGGCGTCGTAGTCGCGCTCGGCGGGCGACCAGGTCGAGGCCGCGTAGGGCCGGAGTTCCACGAGGGCGCGCCTCGGCAGCTCGGTAAAGCCCGCGACTTGCCCGGCGTTCTCGAGCAAACGTATGCCCTGCCCCCGCTTCCAGCTGCGCCAGCGCTGCGTCTCGTTC
>JANLSF010000890.1:0-7571 GCA_031362285.1 Gemmatimonadota bacterium
ACTAATTCGACGTCGGCATCCGCGCCGGCAATGGCGGCCACCTGTGCGAGCACCTCCACGAGCTGCCACTGGTCGTACAGGTCATGCTCGAACCAGAGGGCCACGGGCTCCCCCGCGCGCAACGCCGCGGCCAGGCGGGCGTCGCGCGCGGTGAACGACGCTTCCACCGTGGCGGCCTCGCTGGCCCAGCCGGCGCCGGCGATGAATTCGGCGCGCTCGGCGCGGCGGTCGGCCGGCGCGAGGTCGCCGCGCACCGGCCCCTCGTGGAGCACGTCGTCCCACGAGAGGAAATCGCCGTCAAGGGCCGCGTGCTGGAGGACCAGGACGGCCGAGGCGCCATTGGTGACGTGAAGCATCGGGCAAGTCTAGCGCGCTTCCTGCGCGCCGCGCACGATCCCGGCAACCATCGTCCGGGGCAGCAACCGCGGCAGCGACGTCTCGAACCGGTTCTTGGCACCGGGAATCACGAGCCGGCGGCCGGCGAACATCCCCTCCACGCCGGCGATCGCGACGGGCATCGACGGCACCTGTCCACGACTGGTGAGCTTGGAGCGATCGGTGCGCGCGCGCGTGCGGAACTCCGACTTGGTGGGGCCCGGGCAGAGGCACGACACGTGCACGCCCGTTCCCTTCAGTTCCTCGTCGAGCCCCTCGCTGAAGGCGAGCACGAAGTTCTTGGTGGCGTAGTACACGGCCATGAACGGCCCCGAGAAGAACGCCGCCGTGCTGGCGACGTTCATGATGTAGCCGTGCTTCCGCGCCACCATCGCCGGCAGGAGCCGCTTGGTCAGCCGGTAGAGGGCCACGACGTTGAGCTGGATCATGTTCAGCTCATCGGCGGCATCGGTTTCGGTGAGGGCGCCGAACAGGCCGTAGCCGGCGTTGTTCACGAGCACGTCCACCTGCCAGCCGCGCTTGGCCACTTCGTTGGCCACCTGGTCGGCACCGGCCGCACCGGCCAGGTCGGCCACGAGCACGTGCGCGGTCACCTGGTGCTCGGCCTGCAGCGCCGCGGCCACCTGCTGCAACTTGTCGGCACTGCGCGCGACGAGCACGAGGTCGTGGCCGCGCTTGGCCAGGACGTGGGCGATGTCGACGCCGATGCCCATCGAGGCGCCGGTCACGAGGGCGAGGGGGCGGGGCTGGGTCATGGGGTTCTCCTTGAAGGTGCGCGTTAGGTGCGCGGCGCGCTTGTGCGCGCGGCAACGAGGCCCGACAGCAGGGCGGTGAGGGCGAAGGTGAGTTCGGTGGGAAAGTCCACGCGGAGCGCGGCAAAGCGCGGCGTGCGCAGGATGGCCTTGATCACGGGGGCGGGCTCGGCCATGCGGTAAAGCCCGGTGACGAGGGCGTGCGTGTGCAGCAGGAAGCGCGCGCCATCGCCGGGCGCGAGGGTGCCGAGGGCCCGCTCGACGGCCGCGCCACCGGCTTCCGTCTGGCGCAGCACCCCGAGCTTGTAGCGGCGCGCCACGCGGGGCGACACGTTGTGCTCGAGCAGGGTGCCGGTGATGCCCAGCAGGGGGACGAGGGCGCGGTGGCGCCGGGTGGCGGCCACGAGCAGCGCGGCGCACGCCGCGGGCGAGATCGGCGCGGTGCGGCGATCCAGCTCGGTCGACACGTCGTCGAACCAGGCGCCGAGGAGCCGCTCGACCAAGGCCAGTCCCAGCGTCTCCTTGGAGGGGAAGTAGAGGTAGAGCGTCCCCTTGGCGACGCCGGCGTCGCGGGCGACGTCGGCCATGACGAGTTCGGGCCACGGGGTGCGTTCGAGGGCCGCGAGGGCGGCGTTCTCGATGACGCGAGCGCGGTCGGCCTTGGCCTCGGGGGAGCGGGCGCGGCGCGGCGTCCGGGGGCGCATGAGCTGACCCATGGTCATATATTTACTGACCAGTGGTCAGTTGTCAACCCCGGCCGGTGTGCCCGCGGCGCGACACCCGGGCGCGTCGTGGGCGGGCCGGCGGCGCGGGGGTGCGGCTCCCCGCCAGGCGCCTTAATGTTCCGGCGTGGATCCCCTGCTCGCCGCCATCGCCGGCTCCCGCCGCCACTACCCCTTCCCGCGTGCCTACCGGGAACTGACCGATCGCGTGGTGCGCGACGTGCTCGCCCTGCTCTTTCCGCACTTCGTACCCGCCGTGCGCGGCGATGCCGCCGAGCTCGCCACCGAGGCCGACGTGCGCGCCGATCGCGAGGGGGTGCGCGCGCTCCTCGTGGAGGCGCTCGAGGGGGCGGGGCCGGACCCGGCGGAGGTGCTCGCGGCGGGATTCATCGACGCGTTGCCCGCCCTCCACGCCTCGCTCCTCGAGGATGCTCGCGCCATCATGGCCTGGGACCCGGCCGCCGAGGAGCTCGATGAGGTGATCCTCGCCTACCCGGGGTTTCTTGCGATCGCCGTGCACCGGATCGCCCATGAGTTCTATCGCATGAAGGTGCCGGTCTTCCCGAGGCTGATCGCCGAGTGGGCGCACGGGCGCACGGGGATCGACATCCATCCGGGAGCGTCGATCGGGCGCGCCTTCGCCATCGACCATGGCACGGGCATCGTGATCGGCGAGACCAGCATCATCGGCGACCGCGTGAAGATCTACCAAGGGGTGACACTGGGCGCCTTGAGCGTGCAGAAGGGGCTGGCCGGCGCCAAGCGCCATCCCACGATCGACGACGACGTGGTGATCTACGCCGGCGCCACGATCCTGGGTGGCACCACGACCGTGGGCCGGAAGGCGATCATCGGCGGCAACACCTGGATCACGGCGAGCGTGCCGGCCGGCTCGGTGGTGATCAATGCGCCCCAGGCCCCGCGCACGCGGGTCCCCGACGACGACATGCTCGACTTCGTCATCTGACTTTCCCACCACACCGAGCCCCGGCCCCATGCGCGCACAGAACATCCTTGGCACCATCGGCAACACGCCGCACGTTCGCCTCAATCGGCTCTACGGGTCCACGCACGAGGTGTGGATGAAGCTCGAGCGGGCCAACCCCGGCGCGTCCATCAAGGATCGCATCGCGCTGGCGATGATCGAGGATGCGGAAGCGCGCGGCCTGCTCAAGCCCGGCAGCGTGATCGTCGAGCCGACGTCGGGGAACACCGGGATCGGGCTGGCGCTGGTGGCCGCCGTGAAGGGCTACCGCGTGATCCTCGTGATGCCGGAGTCGATGAGCGTGGAGCGTCGCCGGATCATGGCCGCGTACGGCGCCGAGTTCGACCTGACGCCGCGCGAACAGGGGATGAAGGGGGCCATTGCGCGGGCGCATGAGATCGTCTCGCGCACCCCGCACGCCTGGATGCCGCAGCAATTCGAGAACGAGGCCAACGTGCGCGTGCACGCCGAGACGACGGCGCGCGAGATCCTCGCCGATTTTCCCGAGGGGATCGACGCGCTGATCACCGGCGTGGGCACGGGCGGTCACATCTCCGGGGTGAGCGAAGTGCTCAAGGCCGCCTTCCCGAAGATGCGTACGTACGCGGTGGAGCCGGCCAAGAGCCAGACGATCGGGGGCGGCACGCATACGCCGCACAAGGTGCAGGGGATCGGGGCGGGGTTCGTGCCGGCCAACCTGCATCGCGACACGCTCGACGGGACGATCGCGGTGACGGAGGAGGACGCCTTCGCGTACACCAAGCGCGCCGCCAAGGAGGAAGGGATCTTCATCGGCCTCTCGAGCGGGGCGTCGCTGGCCGCGGTGGCGCAGAAGCTGCCGGACCTCCCCGCCGGGGCGCGCGTGCTGACCTTCTGCTACGACACGGGGGAGCGCTACCTGTCGATCGAGGGGCTGTTTTAGGCGACCTCCGAGAAGGGCCACGGCGGCCGCCGTCGGGTGAAACACCAACACCTCGGGGTGCGTTCTCGTATTACGGGTCGGCGCGGTGGCTGGATCGTCCAGCCTCGCGCCGATCGTGCGAATACGACACACGCCTCGACCCACTGACTGAATAGATGCGCTCGCCCCTTGTTCGCTCCCTGCTTGCGGCCGCCTTCGCCCTCGTGGCCAGCGCCGGTTCGCTCGCCGCCCAGGTGGGCAGTACCACCGACATCCTCACCGGCAAGGTCACCGACACCACCGGCCGCCCGATCGAGAACGCCACGGTCACCGCGACCTCGATCGAGACGCGCGTCTCGCGCTCCCGCACCACCGGAAAGGATGGCCGCTACACGATCCTCTTTCCCGACGGCGGTGGCCAGTACCGGCTCACCGTGCGCGCCATCGGCGTGGCGCCGCAGACGGCCATGCTCACGCGGCAGGGCGACGAGGACCGGCTGGAGAAGACGTTCAAGATGACCGTGAACGCGGGGCCCCAGAACCTGCAGGCGGTCACCGTGCAGGGGCGTCGTCCGCAGGGGCAGGGGATCGACCGGCCGGCGCCGGGCGGACAGGAGCGCACCTTCACCGCCGACCAGCAATCGCGGTTGCCGCTGGACGCCAACGACCTGAACACGCTGGCGGCGCTCGCGCCGGGCGTCGTGGGCGTGGGGGCGAGCGATTCCACCGGGGCGAGCTTCGCGGTGGCGGGGCAGCGCACGACGCAGAACAACCTCACCCTCGACGGCATCTCGTTCGGGTCGGGCTCGATTCCGTCCGAAGCGATCCGCGGCACGCGCGTCATCACGAGCACCTACGACGTGGCCCGCGGGCAGTTCACCGGCGGCCAGATCGCCACCACCACGCGGAGCGGCACCAACGTGCTGCAGGGGTCGGCCACGCTCAACATGCGCGACCCGAGCCTGCAGTGGACGCCGTCGGTCAACTCGTCGTTCGGGCAGGGCTACAACCAGGCCTCGTTCTCGGCGGGCTTCGGCGGCCCGGTGATCGAGGACCGGCTGTTCTACTTCGGCGCGCTCCAGTGGCGCCAGCAGTTGAACCCGATCCAGACCGTGACCAGCGCAGATTCGCTCTCCCTTGTGCGCCTCGGCCTGGCGCCGGATTCGGTGTCGCGCTTCCTCGGACAGATCGGCGCCCTCGGGCTCTCCCCCACGGTGGGCGGGATCCCGGGCCGTCGCACGAACAACAACCTCACGGGCATCGCCCGCGTCGACTTCAACATCACCGACGAGCACACCCTCACGCTGCGCGGTGACTACCGCTGGACGGAGCAGGACGCGAGCCGCATCGGCTCGTACTCGACGCCCAACCACGGCGGCAACGCGGGCTCCACCGGCGGCGGCCTCCAGGCCACCCTCACCTCGCGCATGGGACAGTTCGTCCACGAGGCCAAGGGGTACTTCTCCACCGACAATCGCGACGCCGACCCGTACGTGGACTACCCCGAGGGGCGCGTGCGCCTCTCGTCGGCGCTCCCCGACGGCACCACGAGCATCACCTCGCTCACCTTCGGCGCCAATCCCGGCCTCCCCACGCTCGGCTCCAACCGCGCCTTCGAGGGGACCGACGAGCTCTCGTACATCTCCGACGAAGGGGACCACCGGATCAAGCTGGGCGTGCTGTACAACTGGCAGGAGTACGACCAGAACAGCGGCTTCAACCGGAACGGCAGCTACACGTACAACACGCTCGCCGACTTCCTCACCAACACGCCGGCGCTCTACACGCGCACCTTGGGCGACCAGCGGGTGACGGGCTCGTCGGTCAACTCCGCGCTGTACCTGGGCGACGTGTGGCGCATCTCGCGCTCGCTGCAGCTCACCTACGGCGTGCGCGGGGAGCTCTCGAGCTTCGCCGGCGCCCCGGCGCGCAACACGGCGCTCGCCACGGCGTTCGGACTCCGCACCGACGAGTGGAGGAGCGAGACGCACGTGAGCCCGCGCATCGGCTTCACGTACACGATCTTCGGCGACGGCGACAGCCCCGCGCCGGTCTGGTTCATCCGCGGCGGCTTCGGCGAGTTCCGCGGGCGCACGCCGTCGAACCTCTACTCCTCGGCGCAGCAGGGGAACGGGCTTGGCACGGGGCTCACGCAGCTCACGTGCCTGGGGCCGAGCGTGCCGGGACCGACCTGGAGCGGCTTCGCGTCGGGCGGCACGGCGAGCCCCAGCGCGTGCGTGGGCGGCGGGCCACCGATCACGTCGCTCTCCACGCCGCAGGTGACGGCGTTCTCCAACGACTTCGAGGCGCCGCGCTCGTGGCGCGGCAACCTGAGCCTCACGCGCCGCTTCTGGGAGCGGTGGACGGCGAGCATCGACGCGCAGTACGCGTGGGGCGAGGCGCTCTACAGCGTGCGCGACGTGAACCTGAACACCACGCCGTCGTTCACCCTGGGCGGCGAGGCGAGTCGACCGGTGTTCGTGACGCCGCTCTCGATCGATACCCTCACCGGCTTCACGACGGTCGCCGCGTCGCGCATCAACCCGTCGTTCGCGCAGGTCTACGAGATCGGCTCCAAGCTGAACTCGAAGACCGCGCAGATCACGGCCTCGCTCAACGCGTTCACCGACAAGGGGATCCTGCTCAACTTCGCGTACACGTACCAGCGCGCCTGGGACCAGTCGTCGTGGTCGTTCGGCCCGCCCCTCTTCGGCTTCAGCCAGCCGACCACGGCGTCCAACCCGAACATCAACGAGTGGGCCGCCTCGGACCTCGAACGCCGGCACAACGTGGTGGGCACGGTCACCTGGCCGCTCGGGCCGTCACTGGAAGTGACGTTCATCGGCCGCCTCACCGCCGGCGGGCGCTACGCGCCGCTCGTGGGGAGCGACATCAACGGCGACGGCACGCGCAACGACCGGGCGTTCGTCTTCAACCCGGCCACCACCACCGACAGCGCCGTGGCCAACGGCATGACGCGGTTGCTCTCCAGGACGAGCGGTGAGGCGCGCAGTTGCCTGCTCAACCAGATGGGCGGCCTTGCCTCGCGCAATTCGTGCCAGCAGCCGTGGGTGCCGGGGCTCGACCTGCAGCTCAACTGGCGTCCCGACTCGTGGGGGCTCCAGCGGCGCCTCGCGCTCTCGCTCTCGTTCATCAACCCGCTGGCCGGGCTCGACCAGGCCATCAACGGCGAGAACAAGCTGCAGGGGTGGGGCCAGCCGGCGATTCCCGACGGCACGCTGCTCTACGTGCGCGGCTTCAACCGGTCCACGAACACGTACAAGTACGAGGTCAACGAGCGGTTCGGCAACACGATCAACGGCGCCCAGGCGTTCCGTCAGCCGTTCCTGCTCCAGCTGCAGGCGCGCTTTACCTATGGCCAGAACGCCACGCAGGAGCGGTTCGGCTTCGCGATGGGTGGCGGCGGTGGCCCCGGCGGCGGTGGTGGCGGTGGTGGCGGATTCGGTGCGCTGAACAACAGCCGCGTCATGAACCCGCTGGCGCAACTGCTCGAGATGAAGGACTCGCTCAAGCTCACCGAGGAGCAGGTCAAGGGGATCACGGTGCTGTCCGATACCCTCGCGGCGCGGGCCACGCGGCTGGGCGACGAGATCCGTGCCCAGGTGGCCAAGGCCGGCAACAACCCGGATCCCGCCGTGCTCTTCAGCAGCCTCCGCCCCAAGCTCGAGGAAGGGCGCAAGAACATCAGCGAGGCCACCAAGGCCGCGCAGGCGCTGCTCACCCCCGAGCAGTGGAAGCTGCTGAAGAGCAAGGCGGGATCCGGGTTGTTGCCGGCCTTGGCCACCTGGGCACGG
>JANLSF010000009.1:0-2677 GCA_031362285.1 Gemmatimonadota bacterium
CCACGGCGCCGACCACGCGGCGCAGCGTACGTGCGGCCGGAGAAGCACTCGTCTGAGCGGCTCCCATGCGCGGCACGGTGCGGGCGGCGGCGAGCAGCGCCGGAAGGACCACCAGCGCGCCCGCGACGACGAAGCGACGCATCAGTGAACGTTCCATTCCCGCCTCAGCGCCCCTCCGCCGCCGGGAGCCGCAGCGCGATGTACTCCCCCGAATAGGCGCCGCCGCTCACGGCGACCACGATGTATTGGCGGCCGTTCACGGAATAGGTCATGGGCGAGCCGCTCACCGGCGCGGGAAGGAGCACCGCGCCCACTTCGACGCCGGTCCCCTTGTCGTAGGCGCGGAGCATCGCGCCGCGCGGCCGGGTGGGCAGCGTGGTGACCTGCGTCTCGCCGGCGATCACGAGCGTCTTCGTCACCAGTGTGCCGATCAGGAAACCGGGCTGCCCGGTGCGCGGAATGGTGAGCCCCTTGAGCGCTTCGTGGTTGCGCACCGCATCGGGGGTCTCGCCGTGCGCCACCTGCCACACGATGTCGCCCTTGTCGAGGTTGATGGCCGAGATCGTGCCATAGGGCGGCTTGAACAACGACAGCCCCTGCACCGCGAGGCCGCCCTGCAGGCCGCTCGCCTGCGGCGCGATCCCCGCAAACCAGTCCATATCGGACTTGGTCCTGGGCGGCTGCACGAGGCCCAGCACGTTGGGCGCGGCGTTCGAGGCGCCCACGTAGACCACGTGCGTTTCGGGGTCGTACGACCCACCCGGCCAGTTGGTGCCGCCATTGGTGGGACCGAGCGCGAGCGTGGCCAGCGGGCCGTCGGGCTTGCTCACCACCGGCGGGGTGAAGATCGGCCCGAGCTTGAAGCGCGACGCCAGGGCGATCCCCGCCGCCTTGAGTTCCGGGGTGAAGTCGATCAGGTCGTCGAGCGAGACACCGTTCCGGGAGTACGCCGCGGGCCGGGTGGGAAAGGGCTGCGTGGGCGAGTACCACTCCCCGGGCACGTCCCCCTGCTCCACCGGCTTCTCCTCGATCGGCCACACGGGCTTCCCGGTCACGCGGTCGAACACGTAGAGGAAGCCCTGCTTGGTCGGCACGGCCACGCTCTTGATCGCCGTGCCGTCCACCGTGATGTCGGCCAAGATCGGTGCCGCCGAGAGGTCGAAGTCCCAGATCGGGTGATGCACCATCTGGAAGTGCCACTTCTTCACGCCGGTGCGCAGGTCGAGACAGACGATGCTCTCGCCATACAGGTTGTTCCCCGGGCGATGGCCGCCGTAGTAGTCGCCGGTGGGCGACTCCACGGGCAGGTACACGAGCCCCAGCTCCTCGTCCACCGTGAGTTGCGTCCACACGCCGGTGTTGCCGGTGGACTCCGCCGAGCCCTTGAGCCACGTGTCGTAGCCCGGTTCTCCCTTCTTGGGGATCGTGTGGAAGGTCCAGAGCCGCTTGCCGGTGCGCACGTCGAAGCCGCGGACGTATCCCTTGTTGTTGGTGCGGCTCCGCGGCGTGCCTCCCTCGCGGAAGGCGGCGCCGATGATCACCACGTTCCGCGCCACCACCGGCGCGCCCTGGAAGCCGATCTCCCCCGTCACGAGGTCGGGGAGGATCGTCTGGTCCATGTCCGCCTTGAGGTCCACCACGCCCTGCACCCCGAAGCCGGGAATGAGGGCGCCGGTCTTCGCGTCGAGCGCCACCAGCCGGTATCCGGGCGTGACGTAGAGGATCCGGGCTGCGGTGCCGTCGGTCCAGTACGACAGCCCGCGCCCCGACAGCGGCCTCGCCGCGGCCGCCCCGCGCTCCCCTTCCTGCTCGGCGTGCATCCAGAGCAGCTCACCGGTGGCCGCGTCGAGCGCCACCACGGCGCGCCGCGTGCCGGCCGTCGTGTAGAGCACGCCCCCCACCATGAGGGGGGTCCCCTCGAGCTTGAATTCCGGCCGCGGGCCCAGTTGGTCGGTCTTGAACCGCCAGGCGACCTCGAGGGAGCTGAAGTTGCCGCGCGTGATCTGGTCGAGGGGCGAGTAGCGCGAGCCGCGCGTGTCACCGGTGTGGCTGGGCCACTCGCCGCCGTTCGTGGTGAACGGGGGGCGCGGGGCGTCGGCCGCCGCCTTTGCGGGGGCACTCCGGGCGGGCACCGCCTGGCCGTTCGCGAGCGCGCTCGATCCGGCCGACGCCGCGATCGTCAGCGCCAGTCCAACACCCGACCGCCATGCACGACTCATGCGCATTCTCCCCTTGGTGTGCCCCGAAACTACCGCCGGGAGGGGACCGCCGCACTCGCCCCGGCGCGTTGCGGGCCGGGTCGTCCGGCCACTGGCCGGCAGCGCTCCCTTGCACGCCACGGCGGGATGGAGCAACCTTGTGGCTCGCTCAATTCCTCGTGCCTGGAGACGGCATGCGCGGTCGGTTCGTCGTGGCTGCAGGTGGACTGGTTGCCCTTGGCCTCGGGCTCGCCCCGCGCGCGAGCGACGCCCAGCGATCGCTCGCCCCCGCCACCCCCTCGGGGGAGACGGCCAACCCCGTGTTCGAAGGGTGGTACCGGAATCCGGACGGCACCTTCAGCCTCTCGTTCGGCTACTTCAATCGCAACGAGTCCGAAGTGGTGGCCATTCCCGTCGGACGGGAGAACTTCATCACGCCGGGCGACTCGAATCAGGGGCAGCCGACCCACTTCTATCCG